>CANJYC010000001.1 GCA_947478985.1 Acidobacteriota bacterium
CGGGCCGACGGCATCCCCGTGATGGATCAGCAAAATCATCCTGAGATATACTGGCTCGTTTCCGTACACCCCGATCGAAGGAGCATCATGTCGCGTTTCATTTTCACGTCAGAGTCGGTTTCTGAAGGGCACCCCGACAAGGTCTGTGACTACATTTCGGATTCGATCCTTGACGCCTGCTTCGAGCAGGATCCGCAGAGCCGTGTGGCCTGCGAGACGCTCTGCAAGAGCGACACGGTGGTCATTGCCGGTGAAATCACGACCAACGCGAAACTGGATTACGACAAGATCGTCCGCCAGGCGGTGAAGGAGATCGGCTACACCGATCTGGCCGAGCCGTTCTGCGACACGACGCTGAAGCTGATCCCCATCATCACGCTGCAGTCCTCCCAGATTTCACAGGGCGTCACGGCGGTCACCAGCCAGAGCGGCGACCAGGGCGCGGGCGACCAGGGCATCATGTTCGGCTACGCAACCGACGAGTCCGACGAGATGATGCCGCTGCCGATCCTGCTGGCGCACAAGCTCACCAAGGGGCTCGCGGACGACCGGAAGTCCGGCAAGGTGGGCTATCTCCTGCCCGACAGCAAGTCGCAGGTCTCCGTGCTCTACGAGAACAACGAGCCGAAGGAAGTGACCGCGGTCGTCGTCTCCACGCAGCACACCGTCGCGGCCGACCAGAAGAAGATCACCGAATATGTCCGCGAGGTCCTCGGGCCGCGCGTGCTCGGTGCGTGGTGGAACAAGAGCGCGCAACTGCACGTCAACCCCACCGGCGACTTCAGCCACGGCGGCCCCTCGGCCGACGCCGGCGTGACCGGCCGCAAAATCATCGTCGACACCTACGGCGGCTGGGGCCGTCACGGCGGGGGCGCGTTCAGCGGCAAGGACCCGTCAAAGGTCGACCGCAGCAGCGCCTACTTCTGCCGCTTCGTGGCCAAGCAGGTTGTGGCTTCAGGGCTGGCGAAGAAGGCGGAAATTCAGGTCGGCTACGCCATCGGAATGGCGAAGCCGGTGTCGGTGAAGGTTGATACGTTCGGAACCGGCGACGAGCGCGCCGCCGCGGAATTCGTGATGAACAACTTCGACTTCCGTCCGCGGGCGATCATCGAGGAGCTCAACCTGCTTCGCCCCATCTACCGCAGCACCACCAACTACGGGCACTTCGGGCGCCCCGGGCTGCCGTGGGAAGCGATTCGGAAGGGCGCGGCCAAGTAGCAGATTGCAGGCGGTGGGCAGTGGCCGGAAGCGCTGCCCCGCCCACCGCCTACTGCCTACTAGAAGAGCTCGTACCACCTTCGCGGTCGTCTGTTGATGACCTTCTGCACGACGGCCACCTGGGCCACCACGCCCTGCGCACCGCTATCCGGCACACCCAGCGACACGAGCAGCGCCTGCGTGTCCTTCTGCATGGCCTCAATCTGACGTTCGCTCAGGTCCCGCGCCGAGGTCACCGTCCAGAGCTGATGGGCAAGGCGCTGGAAGTTCTGATCCGTCATGGTTCTGCCCGCCACCACCTCTGACGTTCGGCGCGCAAGCTCAGCGCTGGCCGGCACCCCGCCGGGAACCATGTCGATAAACACCCGGAGATCGTCGGCCAGATCGGTCCGCGCCTGCGCCTCCCCTCTGGCGACGCTGGCGAGGTCCCGGCTGATGTCGATAATCTGATTCGGCCGGTCTCCGTCGGCGACCGGCAACGGGCCGTCAGCCTGACGACAGCCGGAGAGCATGGTCAATGCCAGGAGGAGAACGGCGGACAGCGTCACACGTGAAGTCATGCTCAAGAGCGTACCAAGCCCTTCAGTGAAGTCAAGGGACGTACTGCCGTTCAAAGGCGGTTTGACTTGAGCGTCCGCCCCGTGATCAGTTAGGCTAGGGACTCATGGTTGCCGTCCTCCACCACGCGCATCATCATCGCCACGGCCACACGGGCCGGTTGGCGGGATTGCGCGCGCTGAGGGACTAGAGCCGGTTACCGCTCGAACCAACCAGCATCGCAGGCAACCCGCCGGAATTCGCGGCGGGATTTTTTTTGTACGGGTGAAACGATGGACTTTACGAAACTCGACGGGCTCATCCCGGCGGTCGTGCAGGACGATGCCACTGGCGACGTGCTGATGGTCGGCTTCATGAATCCGGAGGCGTGGGACGTGACGCTGCGCACCGGCTACGTGACCTTCTTCAGCCGCACGCGCAACAAGCTGTGGACCAAAGGGGAGACGTCAGGCAACAAGCTGGCTGTCCGCGACATCCTCATCGACTGCGACAACGATACGGTGCTGGTGAAGGCCACGTGCCTGGGCGACGGTGTCGCCTGCCACACTGGTGAACGCACCTGCTTTTATACGCGCGCGGAGGGCGTGACCATTCCATGAAGCTCAAGCTCGGCATCCCCAAGGGCTCGCTCCAGGACGCAACCATCCAGCTGTTCCAGCGCGCCGGCTTCAATATTCTCGTCAGCTCGCGATCGTATTTCCCGAGCATCGACGACATCGAGATCGAGTGCATGCTCATCCGCGCACAGGAGATGGCGCGCTACGTGTGCGACGGCGTCCTCGACGCCGGCCTCACCGGTCAGGACTGGATTGCCGAACACAAGCTCGGAGGCCAGACCAAACACGAACTGACGAGCGTGACCGACCTGATCTACGCCAAGCAGAGTTTCGGCAAGGTCCGCTGGGTGCTGGCCGCACCCGAAGATTCGAAGTACAAGAACGCCGCTGACTTCGCGGGCGCGACGATCGCCACCGAGCTCGTGCGCGTCACGAAAGCGTATTTCGACAGGCTGAAGGTCCCGGTCAATGTCGAGTTCTCGTGGGGCGCGACCGAGGTGAAGCCGCCGGTGCTCGCCGACGGCATCGTCGAGGTCACCGAAACCGGTTCGAGCCTGCGCGCGAACCGGCTCAGGATTCTGGACACGGTGATGGAGTCGAATACCCAGCTCATCGCCAATGCATCGGCACTCGCTGATGACTGGAAGCGGACGAAGATCGAGAACATCGCGCTGCTGCTGCGGGCGGCGATCGAGGCGCAGGGGCGCGTCGGACTGATGCTGAACGTGATGCGCAGTGACCTGCCCAAGATCCTGGCGCTGCTCCCGGCCCTGCAGCGGCCCACGATTTCCTCGCTCAGCGATGACGCGTGGGTGGCCGTCAACACCATCATCGAGGAGCGCGCCGTGCGTGACCTCATCCCGAAGGTCAAGGCGGCCGGCGGCCAGGGGATCGTTGAGTACCCGCTGAACAAGATTGTTGTTTAGTGGGCGGTAGGCAGTGGGCGGTAGGCAGTGATGAAGATCGTTGAATCGAGCAATCGACGGGCGGTGAAGGCGCTCCTCGCGCCGGAGCGGGCCTACGACGCGGCGACCGCGCGCACGGTGGCGGCGATCGTCGCCGACGTCCGGCGGGAAGGCGACCCGGCGCTGCTGAAGTACGCGCGGACGTTTGATGGCCTCGACGGGGCGATGGAGATCTCGCAGGACGAGATGCGCGCCGCCGCGCGCACCGTGCCACGCGACGTCCGTGCGGCGATCAGAACGGCCGCGAGGCACATTTGTGCCGTGGCGAAGCGCCAGGTGCCACGCGGCTGGCGCATGGCTGTGGCGCCCGGCGTCACCGTCGAACAGCGCGTGATCCCCCTCGATCGTGTCGGCTGTTACGTGCCGGGCGGCCGCTATCCGCTCCCCTCGTCACTGTTGATGACCGCGATCCCGGCCGCTGCGGCCGGCGTGCGCGACATCGTTGCGGTTTGTCCGCGGCCGGAGCCGGTGGTCATGGCGGCAGCACTCGAAGCCGGTGTCTCCCGCCTGTTCCGGCTCGGCGGGGCGCACGCGATTGCCGCCCTGGCCTACGGCACAAAGACCATCCCGCGCGTCGACAAGATCGTGGGACCGGGCAACCGCTACGTCGCCGCCGCCAAGGCGCTCGTCGCCGCCGACTGTGGTATCGACTTTTACGCAGGCCCGACCGAAATCGTCATCGTCGCCGCGCGCGGTCCGGCCGAGTGGATCGCCGCCGACCTCATCGCACAGGCAGAGCACGACCCTGATGCGCGGGCCGTGCTGATCACCCCGAATCGCGCGCTCGCCGCGCGCGTGGCCCGTGAGGTGGACGACCGTATGCCCACGGACGGCCCGGCGCGTCAGGCACTCCGTGCGCACGGCGGCATCATCATCACGGAGAGCATCGGCGAGGCGATGGATCTGGCCAACGCCTCCGCCCCTGAGCACCTCGTGGTTGACGACGATCGACTTGCGGCGATGGTCCGCTGCGCCGGTTCGCTCTTCGTGGGACCGTGGTCTGCGCAGGTGGCCGGCGACTATGCCATCGGCTCGAATCATGTGCTCCCGACGGCCGGCGCCGCTCGCGTACGCGGCGGGTTGTCGAGCGCCGACTTCGTCCGGCAGATCACGGTCCAGCGGCTGAGCGAGCGCGGGTTGCGCCGCATCGCACCGACCGTGGTTGATCTCGCCACGGCCGAGGGTCTGCATGGCCATGCCTCATCGGTCTCGGTACGCCTCGGCCGTACCTCGGTTCCGGCGCGACGTCGCGTGCGCACGCCGGCGCGGGACAAATAGCCATGCGTCTCCAGGGCTATCCCAATCCCGGCGAGGGCCTGCGGCTCCACCTCAACGAGAACACCGGCGGGTGCTCGCCTCGCGTGCTCGAGGCCATCCGCAACATCGGTGCTCGCGATGTGTCGACCTATCCCGAGTACTCGGAGATCGTGCGCGCGTGCGCGCGCCACTTCGACGTCGACCCGGAGTGGGTCCTCCTGACCAATGGCCTCGACGAGGGTCTGCTGATGGCCGCGGTCGCGCACATCGCTCGCGTCCGCGCCCACGACGCGGAGACGATTGTGCCGCTGCCGGCCTTCGATCCGTATCCGAACGCGACGGCTGCAGTCGGCGCGACAGCGATTCTGGTGCCCCCAGGCAAGGACTACGCGTTTCCGACCGAGGCAGTCATCGCGGCGATCACACCACGGACGCGGATGATCTTTCTCAATACGCCGAACAATCCGACCGGGCAGCTGATCCCCATCGCCGACCTGGAACGGATTGCGTCAGCGGCGCCGGCCTCCGTCGTCTTCATCGACGAGGCCTACATCGAGTTCGGGGGCACCTCATTCCTGCCGCAGCTGCCCCGGTTCGACAACGTGCTCATCGGCCGCACGTTCTCGAAAGCCTACGGGCTCGCCGGGATGCGCGTCGGCATCGTCATCGGCCAGCCGCGCATGCTCGACCCGGTGCGCGAGGTGACGCTGCCCTTCAACATCAACGGCGTCGCGAGGGCCGCGGTCGCCGCCGCGCTTACCGACACGGAGTTCCTGCCCCGTTATGCCGCGCAGGTGACCGAGTCGCGCGAACGCCTCTACGCCGCCTGTGAGCGGCTCGGCCTGCCGTATTGGAAGAGCGCGGCCAACTTCGTGCTCGTCCGCGTCGGCGACTCCGCGCCGGTCGTCCGTGCGATGGCCGAGCGAAAGGTGCACGTGCGCGACCGCTCGAAGGATCCGACCACCGCGGGCTGCATCCGGGTCACGGCGGGCATCCGCGAACACACCGACGCTGCGATCGAGGCGCTGGAATCCGTCATGGCAGCGAGGCAGAAATAATGGCGAAGGCACGCACGGCAGCATTCGATCGCCGGACCACCGAAACGCAGATCAAGGGCCGGCTCGCGATCGACGGCACGGGGAAATACGACGTCTCCACCGGCATCCGCTTCTTCGATCACATGCTCGAGCTCTTCACGCGCCACGGTGGATTTGATCTGACGTTGCACGCCAAAGGGGACCTCGACGTCGACCAGCACCACACGGTCGAGGACGTCGGCATCACGCTCGGCGAGGCCGTGTCGAAGGCGCTCGGCGATCGCAAGGGCATCAACCGCGCCGGTTATTTCCTGATGCCGATGGACGAAACACTCGGCCTGGCTGCCATTGACCTGAGCGGACGCCCGCACGCGGTTGTCGATCTGAAGGTGAAGGTACGCCTCGTCGGCGATCTGCAGAGCGAGCTCGTGCACGACTTCTTCGACGGCTTTGCCACCGGCGCACGCGCCAACGTCCACGTGAAGGTGCTGTACGGCCGCTCGAGCCATCACCACATTGAGGCGGTGTTCAAGGCGTTTGCCCGGGCGCTGCGCGTGGCCTGCGCCCGTGACGCGCGTCTCGCGAAGATGCTGCCAAGTACCAAAGGGCTGCTGTGATTGCGCTCATCGACTACGGCGCGGGCAACCTGACCTCGGTACGCAAGGCGCTCACCGCGCTCGATGCCGAGTACATGACGCCCTCGTCGCCGGACGAACTGCACGGCGTGACCGGCGTGATCGTGCCTGGAGTCGGCCACTTTGCGGCCACCGCGGCGCTCGAGGGCGGATGGCGTGACGCGATTCACGCCTCGACCGAGCGCGGTACGCCGCTGCTCGGCATCTGCGTCGGCATGCAGTGGCTGTTCGAGGGGAGTGAGGAGGCGCCTGAGGTGCGGGGACTTGGTGCGCTGCAGGGGCGCGTGCGCCGTCTCAAGGGTGATGCCGCCCGTCGGATGAAGATTCCGCATGTCGGCTGGAACGCGCTCGACCTGCCGCGTCCGTCCACGCTGCTGGCCGGACTCGAGTCGGGCGCCTATGTCTATTTCACGCACTCCTACGCCGCCCCGGTCACCGATGACTGCATCGGCGCAACCACACACGTCGAGCCGTTTGCGGCGGCCGTCGAGCGGAAGAATGTCTTCGGCGTGCAGTTCCACCCGGAGAAGTCGAGTGATGCCGGCCTGCAGATCCTTCGGAACTTCCTCGGGATTGCGCGCTAGATGCTGACCAAACGCATCATCGCCTGCATGGACGTGCGGGACGGGCAGGTGGTCAAGGGCGTGCAGTTTCAGCAGTTGCGCCACGCCGGCGACCCCGCCGAACTGGCGCGCCGCTACAACGTCGAGGGCATCGACGAGGTCGTGGTCCTCGACATCACGGCCACGCTCGAGACGCGGCAAGCTCTGGCGCGCACCATTCATGCGGTCGCGCGCGAGATCTTCCTGCCGCTGACCGTCGGCGGCGGGATCCGCTCCGAAGACGACGCGGCGGCGGCGATCGATGCCGGCGCCGACAAGGTGAGCCTCAATACCGCAGCGCTGCGGAACCCGGCACTCATTACGGCCCTGGCACGCCGCTACGGCAGTCAGGCGGTCATCGTCGCCATCGATGCGAAGCGCCGCACGGACCCGGCTGCCGGCGGCGGGGACTACGCGGTCTTCGTCCGCAGCGGCACGTCTGACGCCGCGCGCGACGCGGCCGAGTGGGCGCGCGAAGCGGAGTCGCGCGGCGCCGGAGAGATTCTGCTCACGTCGATGGATCGCGACGGCACGCGCTCGGGTTTCGACTGCGGGATGACCCGCGCCGTCGCCGATGCGGTCAACATCCCGGTCATCGCGTCCGGCGGCGCCGGCGGCCTTGAGCACTTCGCCGAGGTCTTTACCGACGGGTGCGCCGATGCCGCCCTCGCCGCGTCGATCTTTCACTACGCCGACACCAGCGTCACCGAGCTGAAGAAGTACCTCCGTGAGCAGGGCATTCCCGTACGCATATGCTGATCCCCGCCATCGACCTCCAGCACGGCCACGTCGTCCAGCTCGTGCAGGGCGAGAAGCTGGCCATCGAGGCGCCGGACCCGGAGCCCTGGATTCAGCGTTTCTCGAGATTTCCCCGCGTCCAGGTGATTGATCTCGACGCCGCCAAGGGGCACGGTGACAACACCGCGATGGTGACGACGATCTGCGGCCGGCTCTCCTGCCGCGTCGGCGGCGGCATCAGGAGCGTGGAGCGCGCCCGCGCGGCGCTCTCGACCGGCGCCCATGCGGTGATCGTCAGCTCGGCGCTGTTCCGCAATGGCGAGGTCGATCTTGCCTTCGCCCGCACCCTCGCCGACGCCGTCGGTGCCGAGCGCGTCATCGCCGCGGTCGACAGCCGCGGTGGTCAGGTAGTCATTCACGGATGGAAGACGCCGCTGCCGATCACCGCCGTGGAGGCCGTGCGCGCACTCGAGCCGTTCTGCGGAGAGTTCCTCTACACCCACGTCGACAAGGAGGGGCTGATGCAGGGTACCGACATGGCCGCCATCCTGGCCGTGCGGCGCGCCACAGCACGTCGGCTCACCGCTGCCGGTGGCATCACCACGTGGGAGGAGATCGACCAGCTCGACGCCGAGGGGGTCGATGCGGTCGCCGGCATGGCCGTCTACACCGGCGCCCTGTCGCTGGACAGAGGGCGCTGACGTCGGTGGACACGCGATTGAAGCGCGCGCGGACTGAGGATCGCCAGAAAGACCTCCTGGCGTGATCACACGGCTCCTCGCGCGCGTCGGACTCTCGCGGCCGGAACTGCGAGCGTGGGCGATGTACGACTGGGCCAACTCGGCATTCTGGTCGACGGTCGTGACCGCGGTCTTCCCGCCCTTCTTCAGTAGCTTCGCCGCAAACGGGCTCTCGCCGGTCGTGGCAACCGAACGATTTGCGTGGGGCACCACCATCGCCGCGGTCATCATCGCCATCCTCGGCCCGGTCTTCGGGGCAGTGGCGGACTACCACGCCGTGAAGAAGCGCCTGCTGGCGACGTTCATGGCGATCGGCGTCGTCGCCACGGCGCTGATGGTCACCATTACCCAGGGCGCATGGGCATTCGCGCTGTTCCTCTTCATCGTCGCCAACATCGGCGTCTCGATGAGCCTGGTCTTCTACGACTCGCTGCTTCCGCATGTCGCCAGACCCGACGAGGTCGATCGCGTGTCGACGGCCGGCTTCGCGATCGGGTTCTTCGGCGGCGGCATCCTGCTCCTCATCAACCTCGCGTGGATTCTGAGTCCCGCGACGTTCGGGCTACCCGGCACGGTGGCGGCGATCAAGCTCTCGTTTCTGAGCGTCGCGGTCTGGTGGTTGCTGTTCTCCATCCCGCTGTTGCGGGGTGTCCCGGAGCCGCCAGGGGTGGCAGACGCTCAGTCGGCGCCGCACCGTAATCCTGTGGCGCTGGCGTTCAGCCAGGCCTGGGCCACGTTTCAGGAGCTACGGAGCTACCGGCAGGCGTTCCTGATGCTCGTCGCGTTTCTGCTCTACAACGACGGCATTCAGACGATGATCCGGATGTCGTCGGTCTACGGCGCTGAAATCGGGTTGAATCAGACGGCGCTGATCGGTGCGTTTGTCATCGTGCAGTTTGTCGGCGTGCCCTGCTCGTTCGCCTTCGGCGCGCTGGCCGACCGGATTGGCGCCAAGCCCGCCCTCTATGGTGCGCTGGCGGTCTACACCGGTATCAGCGCGCTTGCCTATTTCATGACGAGCGAGTGGCACTTCTTCGTGCTGGCGATTCTCGTGGGTGTCGTGCAGGGGGGCAGTCAGGCGCTGAGCCGATCGCTCTTCGCGCGCATGATTCCGAAGCACAAGTCGTCGGAGTACTTCGGATTCTTCTCCGTCTTCGAGAAGTTTGCGGGCATCGCCGGCCCGGCCCTGTTCGCCGTTTCAGTGACGATCTTCGGGTCGAGCCGGTCTGCCGTGCTGTCGGTCGTCGCCTTCTTCATCGCGGGTGCCCTCGTGCTGACGAGGGTGAACGTCGCGGAAGGCGAAGCGCAGGCGACTGGAGCCGCCTCAGGGCGCTGAGCGGTTAGCGGGGAGGCATGCCCTCGCGGCCGCCCATCATCATGCCGCCGCGACCGCCCATCATCATCTGCTGCCCCATGCCCTCCATGTGCGCCTGCATCCCCTTGTGCTGGGTCACGAGCTCGTTGACGACGGCCGCGATGGCGTTGACCTTGGCGGCGCCGGTCGCGGCGTTCATCTCCTTCGCCAGCGCATCGAGCTTTGCGCCCGAAGCCTTCATCTCCGCCATCATCTGTTCGTGCATCTTCATCATCTCGGCCATACCGCCTGGAGGCATGTTCGGCATGCCACCCCTGGCCGGTGGAGCCTGCGCCGCACCGGCCGCGTGAAGGCTGCCAGGTACAACGGCGAATCCTGCGGCTGCGATGGTCAGGCCCACGATCCCGAGCGAAAGACGCTTATTCATCTTCATTGAAGTACTCCCTTAATAGCGGCATCCGGACAAGATGTCGCGCGTTCAGAACTGTCGGCCGCTTTCCTTGATGGTCTTTTCGTCCACCATACCCCATCCGACAGGCTTGCCATCCTGCACAACCCGGATCCACCACTCGATCTTTGGCTGCCTGGTGAAGCGAAAGATGCCGTCGTCCTCGGTCGGGCATGGATCAACGTCCATGACCTGCCCGGCCACCTCTATGAAGCAGGTGCCCTCGGCGCGAAACTGGAGATAGTTGATGCTCGTCCCCACCGCGAAGTCGAGTGTGCTGACAGGGAACTCTCCCTTGTAGTACACGTCGCTCGTGACATGGCGCGTGGCGCCGAGCATGCGTCCGGTGAGCGTGGTCTTCGCGACCACCTCCACACGACCGGCCTCGAGCGTCCGATAGAGGGACTCGTCGAAGGTGATGGCGCGCCCTCTCCGCACCGGGAGCCGGCGGGCGATGGGGGCGACAGACGATGGCGTCTCGCGGACGACCAGTTCGTTCGTCATCGCCTGAAATTGCGGACGGCCTTCTCCCGGCCACAACTCGATTTCAAACAGTGCGCCCGGCGCCTGCGCCAGCAGCGTAAGAACCGCAAGGACACTTAGAAGTTGCATGGCCATCACTCCAGCGTCTACAGGTGGCACCCCAAGAACGGGCAAAGCGTATCATCCCCACCCGTCAGTCGCATGCGGATACGGGGTATGTTGAGGGTCGTGTCAGGTTCCGTGCACAAACCGCAGCGGGTGGCGCTTGTCCGCCGGCTGGCGAGAAACGCCTCCATTGTCGGCAGCCTGGTCATGGTGGCGCTCGCCATTGGCGCTGCCGGCTACCACTATCTCGACGACCTCCCCTGGCTCGACGCCGCACTCAATGCCGCCATGATCCTGACCGGCATGGGACCGGTCAGTCCCGTCGTGCGGCCGGCAGCGAAGGTCTTCGCCATCGTCTACGCGCTGATGAGCGGCGTGTTCTTCCTGACCATGGTGGCCGTCCTGCTCGCACCGGCGCTGCATCACTTTCTGCACCGGTTTCACCTCGACCTCGATGCGACGCGGCGCGCGGCGCAGCCCGAGCGCCACCGGATGGATTCCCCGACACGCACCCTGGACGGCGAGGACACCAGCGCATCGCACGTTACCCGCCCGACACCTCCACGCGTTTGACCGTGACCCGGCCATCCTTGGTGAGCACAGCCGTCCCGGCGGCCACGGCGCGACGTGCCACCTCGTCCCACTCGTGCGCGAACGGCGCGCGAAGCGACTCCGGCACGCGAAGAATCGCCGTGTCACTGGCCTGCCGGTACTCCTTGCGGCGACGACTTCGCTCGGTGTCACTCATGCGTGTCCACTCGCCGTCGGCCGGATCCGCGACCTGCGCCAGGGCCATGAAGAGGTCGTCGCGCACGGTGCAGAAGACCACCCGGAAGCCGTTGGCCTCGAGTGCGCGAATCGCTGACGCCTGATCGAACGTCTGCAGGTGAAAGGCATTCAATGTGTTGAACATCGACTTGCCACGCTCAAGAAATTCCGTTTCGACCGGCTCCCCGTACAGGTAGAGGTGCCCCCCTGGCGCCAGACGCTCGCGCACCGCTGCGAGGAATTCGCGCGGCCGCACGGCGTGCGTCAGCATGTGGTTGCTGACGATGAGGTCGAATGTCCCCTCGAAAGGCACCTGAAACGCGTCGAAGTCGATGCGCGACGACACGGGCATCCCGTACAGCTCCTGAACCAGGAACTGCTGATTCTGGAACAGGGTCATCACGTGGCAGCGGGCATCATACAGACGGGCAAGGATGGCCGAGAGTGATCCGAGGCGGGACCGTATCTCCAGCACGCGCGGCGTCTTGAGCGGCAGGAGCGAGCCGAGGATCTCGGCATGCACGCTGGCGGCAAGCCGATCGTTCATCAGCGATGGCAGGTAGTCGCGGCGCGCCAGCCCGAGATGGCCTGAGACGAACACGCCGTGGGCAGCCATCCGGCGCAGATCCTTCCGCCCCTCGTCAGTCAGGTCGTGCGAGCTGATGGTGATCTTCCCGGAGCGCTCCTGGCCGAGCGCCACGCGGCCGATCGTCTCCTCAAAGTGCTCAAGCAGCCAGGCATACCGCGCACCGGCGGGCCGCCGCGCCGCGAACACCACGCCGCAGCTGTGGCACAGGGAGTAGTTGTAGAGAGACACGTCCGCGTCGGGAACGCGGTCGAAGAGCACGAACCGGTTGTAGCGGCAGACCTTGGTGAACTCTGCGGCACCACAGACAGGGCACTGGTCGAGGGAGAGCACGACGTCCCGTGGGCAGGCACTTCCCTCGATGGCGTCGTAGGTCTGTGCGCTCTCAGTATCAGCCGACTTGCGCGGTGGAAGAGCCGTCGGCGTCGGCGCGGCGTTCCCGGCGTTGCCCAACAGGCCGCTCAGTCGTCGAGTCAGGCGTGACAGCATGGCCATCAAAGCCGGAATGTTACTTCACGGCCAACGCGTGCCGTCGGCCGGTGGCGCGCGCTCACCTACCGGCGCCTTCCTCCAACGCGGCCAGCAGGGGCACTTCGCCCGCACGCAACGTCCGGCACGCTCTGGGTGCAGGCGTCGCTCCGTATTGCGCGATGGCGTTGGCGATGTCTGTGTAGCCGAGTTGTGTCGCCAGGCAGATGGCGGTCCGGCTCGATTCAGCGTCGAGCCTCGCGCCGAATCCCAGCAGCATCCAGACCGCGTGCTCCGCGCGCACGTCAACCGCCCACAGGAGCGGGGACACCAGCACGGTGCGCCCGGCCGTCTTGTCCGCGTGACGGACGGCGATCACCCCGTTCGGATCCTGCCCCGCACGGATGAAGGCGTAGGCCCGCTGCACGTCGTCGTGCTCGATCGCATCGGCCAGCGAGTAGGCAAACGGCGTCGCGAACAGGGCATCGTCGGGCCGCCGCGCCCGCAGCCCCTCAACCCCGCACACGGCGAGGGCGGCCAGAAGTGTCGGTCCCCAGAGACACCACGCCGCCAGGCGTGAAGACCGCATCGTGTGTCGTTCGGGTTGCGTCGTCATGGTCGCGGGAGAAATGTCCTGGCGAGCCACCTCGGGTACAGCGTCGGCTCCGAAGACCCGGGCCGGGTCCCCTGTTCCACCATCGACTCCATGATGTCGCGATATTCGTGTCGGTCCACAAACTCGGCCCGCCGCTTCGGCAGGTCCGCGAGCCACTCGATCTGATTTCTCCAGGCGGTCCGCCTGACGTATTCCACGGTGCCGACGGCCCGCACCTGCCATGTGACCGCCAGCAGCATCAACGCGACGCCGACGAGCACGGCCCGCGCGCGCGCGACCGCGCCCATCGCGTGACACAGGGCGCACGTCGCGTAGTAGGCCGAGACGGCGTAGAAAACGAGCGCCATCCCGCCGAGACGATCACGCGAATAGTCGAAGCTGAGGACACCACAGGCCGCAAGAGAGACCACCAGCGCGGCGAACGTTCGTGACTCCACCGTCCAGCCCGACCGCGCTTCGTCCCGCACACGCTGAATCCCCCACCAGGCGATGCACGCCGTCATCAGGCCCGACGACACCAGCTGCACCACCTCCCAGGGCTGAACGCGAAGATAGGCGATATCGCGCGAGATGAAGAACAACCCTCGCGTGGGCTCAGAGAAGAGCACGTTGGCCATCGTGCTCAGGCCGTTATAGGCATACAGCCAGTACGGAAATCCTCCGTATCGCGCGGCGGCCTCCGAAGGCTCGAGCGTGCTGAAGCCCAGTCCCATGGACTGTTCAAAGAGCGGCAACGGCCCATGCCACACCAGACGGGCCGTGACATACGCAACTGTCAACGCCACCAGCGTCACGACGAGCCCCGTTCGCGCGCTCGGCGCGCGCATCAGCCAGGCCACGCCGACCACCGGCACGATGACGAGCCCCTGCTCCTTGAATCCAATGGCGACGATCGCGAACAGGACGATCGCCACGGGGTGCCAGAAGCGCCACTCTCGGTTGACGAGCACCCATGCAGCGAGCGCCAGGGGCATGCCGACCGCTGTGTACGCCAACGGCAGCTCGATGTTGTCGCGAAACCCGGGGCTTCCCACAAGGACGGCCATGGCCACGGCCGCCGCTGCCGCCTGGGTCCCAGTGCGGGGACGCATCTGCCAGAGGAACAGGAGCACCAGGAACGCCACGGGGACAAAGTGCAGGAGCTTGATATCCGCCAGTCGCGTGTCGAGCGGGCTCGACGAGCGCCAGATGGCCATCAGGCTCAGATGGTAGAAGGGCCGGTAGTACGACGCATCCGGGATGACAAAGCTCTCGACCGACTTCTTCGACACGTCCTCCAGCAGCGCCACCGCCTCGCTGATGGGAAACGGCGTGTGCCAGAGCGCCAGAAAGAGTGTGACGAGCAGCGGCGCCGAGACCAGCAGCACGACCGCCATCCAGCCGAGCGATGCACGGCCGCTCGCGGGGTCCGCCGACGTGTCAGACGCGCCCGGGGTTCGGACGCTCATGTGGTTGACCAGCGGATTGTGAGGTTGCAGTGACTCGGCCACGGGGTCCTGATCAGGATCGTGCATGCTTCCACGAATCGACACGGGTCCGCCAGTCGAAAACCAATACGCTCAGGACAGTCCATGAGGAATCCGATCACCCGAGCCGCTTGCTCGAGCGGAGCGTCGCCAGCGTGAGGATGCCGAGGCCCCAGGCGGTCAGCGCCAGCGCCTCGCGCCAGAATGTCTCGAGCCCGACGCCCTTCATGAAGATGCCGCGGACGATCACGAGGAAATAGCGCAGCGGAATGAGCAGCGTCACCGGCTGGATGACCGCGGGCATGTTTTCGATCGGAAAGATGAAGCCCGAGAGAAACACCATCGGCAGCAGGAAGAAGAACGTGGTCGTCATCATCGCCTGCTGCTGCGTGCTCGAGATGGTCGAAACGAAGAGCCCGAGTCCGAGGGTCGTCATCAGGTAGATCGCCGACATCCCCAGGAGCAGCGGCACGCTGCCGTGGAGCGGCACCTCGAACCAGAAGAGCGCCACGGCGACGACGAGCAACACGTCCAGCATCCCGATTACGGCGTACGGGAGCATCTTGCCGACGATGAGCTCCCATCGCGCCAGCGGCGTGACGTTGAGCTGCTCGAGCGTCCCCAGTTCCTTCTCGCGGACAATCGCCATCGACGACAGGTTCGTGGTGATGACGAGCAGGAGCAGCGCGATGATCCCGGGAATCATGAAGTCCCGGCTGCGCAGCTCCGGGTTGTACCAGACGCGCACGTCGGCGCTGACCAGCGGCGCCGCCCGGCCCCGACCGGCCGCCGCCCCGAGCTCACGGCTGTAGGCGGCAATGAGCGACCCGGCGTAGCCAAGCGCCACGTTGGTGGAGTTCGCGTCGCTGCCGTCGGCCACGACCTGCATGGCCACGGACCGTCCGGCGGCGATCCGCTCGCCGTAGTCGGCCGGCACTGAGAGCGCCATCCACGCGCGCCCGTCATCGAGATACGCCTGGATGCCGGAGATCGAGGAGACGGTGTCGACGACCGCAAAGTTCTGCGAGGCCTCGAAACGGGAGACGAGCGCGCGGCTCGCTGCCGATCGGTCCTCGTCCACGACCACGATGGGCACGTTTCGAACGTCGGTCGTGGCCGCGTACCCGAGCAGCGTCAGCTGGATGATCGGCGCCACGATGACCAGGCCGAACAGGCGCGGGTCGGTACGGAGCTCGACGATCTCCTTCCGCACGATATGCATCACACGGCTCAGGCCCATTGGCGCCTCAGTCGCAGTGATGCCAGCGCCAGCACGACGGCGGCATAGACGCCAAGCGCCACCAGATCCTGCCAGAACGCGGCCATCCCCACCCCCTTCAGCACGATCCCGCGCAGCGCGGTCAGGAAGTAGCGCGCCGGAACGATCCGGGTCACTGCCTGAAGAAACGGCGGCATGCTCGAGATCGGGAAGATGAAACCCGAGAGCATCAGGGTCGGCAGGTAGGAGGTGAGCAGCGCGAGCTGAAAGGCCACCTGCTGCGTATCGGCAATCGTCGAGATCAGCAGGCCCGACGCGAGCGCGCCGACGAGGAACAGCGACACGGCGAACAGCAGGACGAGCCACGATCCGCGCATCGGCATGTCGAACATGAGCATCGCCAGACCGACGATGGTCGTGGACGAGAACAGCGAGATGACGAAGTAGGGCACCGTCTTCCCCAGGACAAACGACAGCGTCCCGATGGGCGACATGCGCACCTGCTCCATCGTGCCGGCCTCCTTCTCGCGCACGATCGAGAGCGCCGTCGAGACAACGGCGGTCAGCATGGCGATGTAGGCGATGAGACCGGGTACGAGGAAGAGGGCGCTGCGGAGTTCAGGGTTGTACCAGATGCGCGGCTCCACGGTGAGCAGCGGACCGGACGGCGATCCAAGCCGTGCCTGCAGCTCGGCGCGCGCCGAGATGGCGCTGATGAGGCTCAGGCCGTACCCCAGCACGGTGGTCGCCGTGTTGGCGTTGTCGCCGTTGATGATCATCTGAAGGCTCGTCGCACGCCCCTCTGCCGTGTCGCGCCCGAAACGCGGCGGGACGACGAGCGCCGCACGGGCCTCACCCCGGTCGAGCATGGCCACGAGGTCCCCGGTGCCCGCCACCTCACCGACGAGCTCGAAGTAGCCGGAATTGACGAAGGCCGAGACGACCTCGCGGCTGGCCGTGCTCCGATCGTTGTCCTCAACGACAAGCCGCACATCCCGAATATCGAAGTTCAGGGCGTAGCCGTACAGCCACAGGATGAACGCCGGGACAAAGAGCAGGATCAGCAGCGTCCGTCGATCGCGCCCGATCTGGCGGAACTCCTTGATGGTCACCGCGCGCAGCCGGCCGCCCATGCTCACGCGGCGTTCCGTTCCACGACGTCCAGGAACACGTCTTCAAGCGACGGCTCGATGAGTGAACACTCCGCGGCCGTGACGCCCACGGCAGCCAGCCGCGCCGCGAGCGCGGCAGGCCCCAGCGTGTCGCCCCGCAGGACGGCATGCACGGCGGTCCCGAAGATGCTGGTCTTCTCCACCTCCGGCATCGCGTCCAGCAGGCGCATGGCCTCGACGGGTTGTCCCGCGCGGACCTCCACGATCGGCCGTCCCGCAAAGATCCCCTTCAGCTCGCTGACCGTGCCGAGCGACGCCAGCTTCCCGGCCTGGATGATGGCGATGCGGTGGCAGTGCTCGGCTTCGTCGAGATAGTGCGTGGTGACAAGCACGGTGATGCCGGTGCGCGCGAGCTCGTCGATCAGCCGCCAGAAGCGCCGCCGCGAGAGCGGGTCCACGCCGCCCGTCGGCTCGTCGAGAAACACGATCGGCGGCTCATGGAGAATGGCGCACCCGAGGGCCAACCGCTGCCGCCATCCGCCCGAGAGCGCGCCGGTCTTCATCGACTCCCGGCCGCGAAGGTCGGCCATGTCGAGGACGAACGCCCGCCGCGACGCGAGGCGATCACCCGTGAGGCCGTAGATTCCGCCGAAGAACGCGATGTTCTGATCGACGGTGAGGTGCTCGTACAGCGAAAAGCGTTGCGACATGTAGCCGATGCGCCGCTTCACCGCCTCCGGGTCGTGACCTACGTCAATGCCGCCGACGCGTGCCGTGCCGGCGGTCGGACGCAGCAGGCCGCAGAGCATCCGGATCGTCGTGGACTTGCCGGCGCCGTTGGCGCCGAGAAAGCCGAAGATTTCCCCCTGCCGCACGTCGAACGTCAGATCGTTGACCGCGACGAACCCGCCGAAGCGACGGACGAGGTTCCGGACCTCGATGGCATTGGTGCCCGTGCTCACTGTCCGAGCGCGCGGTCGAGCCGCGCCTCCGAGAAGCGCACGCCGGCCATGGCCCGCGTCCGATCGAGCTCCGCCTGCAGCAGTGCGAAATCAGCGTCGAGCACCTCCGTCTGCGTGGCCACCCCGGCCTTGTAGCGCTCGGCGACCACGCGCTGCGCCTCGGTCGCGGCGCGGACCCCGTCCTGTGCGGCGACAATGGCCGCGCGCCCGGAATCAATCTCGAGCTGACGCTGACGGATTTCCAGGGCCAGTTGCGAGTCGAACTCCTCGAGACGCTGCCGCGCGGCTGTGGTCATGCTCGCGGCCTGCGCCTTCTCGGCGCGGACGCGGCCCCAGTCCCAGACCGCCCAGGACACCTGCACGCCGAGGTCCCACGATTCCTGCCATGCTCCGGCCCGGGGAAAGATCCGCGGATTCGGCCTGGCATAGTCCAGGCCGCTGACCAGCGCAACGAGCGGCCTGGCGCCCGCTCGGGCCGCGACCTGCTGCTCCTCCGCCGCGACGATTCGTTGCTCGATGGCCTTTCGCTCGTTGCGGGAGGCCTGCGCCTGCACAACCAGCGCCGAGGCCATCTGCGAAGACGGCGCCGCGCTGTCGAGCACCGCCGCGGGTTCAAGCGCCGGACCGGAGAGATCTCCGCCGATGAGGCGCGCCAGCTCAGCCGACGACATGTCCCGCTGGTTGCGCGCCTCGATGAGCAGCATCCGCTGCCGCGATTCCTGCGCTTCGCTCGACGCGACGTCGTTCGGCGGGATGAGGCCCACCGTCAGGCGCTGCCGCACGTCGGCCAGATGCGCCTGCTCCCGCGCGACGGCCTGCTCGAGCACCGTGACCGTTGCACGTGCGGTCACCAGCGACCAGAAGGCGCGCGCCACCTCGAGCCGGAGGTCGCCTCGCGCGGCCGCCACATCCGCCGCCACCGCCGACGCCTCGGCCCGCGCCGAACGTTCGAGCGCATCGGCACGCCCGCCGGTGTAGATCGGCCACTGCAGATCAATCCGCGTCCTGGCGTTATTCGGAATGTCCGGATAGATCACGCGAGGGACGCCCGTCGCGCTTGGCACCGTGAACTCGGCGACGTGATTGGTGCGCGTGTAGCCGGCGGATGCTGTCAGCAGCGGCTGATCCGCGGCCACCCGCACAGCCACGGCACCTTCGGCCGCAGCCTGCCGCGCCCGCGCCTCAGCGAGACGATGGCTTGCCTCGACGGCTCTCGCCTGTGCCTCCGCCAGCGTGATCGGCACGGCGGGCGCGCCCTGTGCGCCGGCTGGTGCCGCGCAGCAGAGGGCCTGAAGCACCAGCGCACCACGCACCGCGTATCCCGCGTGGCCGAACGTTCTCCGAATCATCGTGGTGGCATTCATGACTTCGTGGCCTCGTGTGCGAGCTGAGCAATGAACACATCCTCGAGCGACGGCGCGACCGACCGCACCGCGGCGTCCTGCAGCGGAGTCCCGTGGAGCGCCTGCTCGAATCGCGCCAGGGCCGCGTCGCTCGTGTCGCCGAGCGTGACGTGAAGACGTTCGCCGAACACCTGCGCGTCGTCCACCCCGGCCATGCGTCGGATCGTCTCGACGAGTGCGGCCGCACGGGGAGCCATCACTTCAAGGAGTCGACCAGGCATCCGGGCGCGGATCCGCGCCGGCTCATCGCAGGCCAGCAGGCGCCCCTCGTGCAGCAGGGCCACGCGCGAACAGCGCTCCGCCTCGTCGAGGTAGGGCGTCGACATCAGGATCGTGATCCCGTGTGACAGGAACTCGGACAGCAGTTTCCAGAATTCCCGACGCGACACTGGGTCAACGCCGGTCGTGGGTTCGTCGAGCAGAATCAGCTCGGGCTCATGTACGAGCGTACAGGCGAGCGCGAGCTTCTGCTTCATGCCGCCGGACAGCTGATCGGCCCGACGCGCACGAAAGGGCGTCAGCTGGGTCATCGCGAGCAGTTGATCGCGCCGCGCCCGGTAATCCCGCACACCGTGCAGTTCGGCGAAGAAGGCGACGTTCTCGTCAATGGTGAGATCGCCGTACAGGCTGAAGCGCTGCGAGAGGTAGCCGATCTTTCTCGTGACGGCCCGGTGCTCGCGCACGGGATCGTGGCCGAGCACGCGCACCTCGCCGCTATCGGCGTGCAGGAGGCCGCACATCACGCGGATCAAGGTGGTCTTACCCGCGCCGTCGGCACCAATCAGCCCGAACATGTCTCCACGCGGCACCTCGAGCGACAGGTCCGTGAGTGCCGGCGTGGTCCCGTACCGCTTGACCAGCTTCGTCAGCTGGATGGCGACGCTCACGGCAGTGCGAGCTCGGCGTCGACCGGCATGCCCTGCTTCAACACGCCGGCGCGATTGTCGACGGTCACCTTGATGCGGTAGACGAGGCGCGACCGTTCGTCCGCGGTCTGCACGTTGCGCGGCGTGAACTCGGCGCGTGGCGAGATGTAGCTGACCTTGCCCGCGATCCCCGCGCCGCCGCCGTCGGTGTAGATGGTGGCCGCCTGTCCCAGCGTCACGCGCGGAATCATCGGCTCGGGCACGAACAGATTCGCCCAGGCGTGATCGAGGTCGGTCACGATTAGAATCGCGGCCCGAGGCGGCACGAGCTCTCCAGTGTCGGCGAGCTTCTGTGTCACGGTGCCGGCCACGGGCGTGGCTACCTCGGCATCCTTCAGCGCCTTCTCGAGCACGGCGAGCTGCGCATCAGCCCCGGAGACGCGCGCGAGCGCCCCGTCGATTTCCTCCGGCCGTGCACCCAGACGCAACCGGGCGAGCAGTTCCCGCGCGCCGCGCACGCGCGCCTGCGCCGCGGTCTGCCGCTCACGCATGGCCTCCACGCGCCCCTGTGCATCGTCCCGCTGCTTCTGCGATCCCGCGTTGGCGGCCAGCAGCTGCTCGAAACGCTCCAGGTCCATCTCTGCGTACTGCAGTTCCGCGCCGAGCGCATTGACCTCCGCCTCGGTGCCATCGACCTGGGCCTGCACCTGGCGGAGATCCTGAATGAGGGAACCGGCACGAAGCAGACGCAGCTGCGCATCTGCAGCCCGGCGCTCAGTGCGCACACGGGCGATCTGCAGTTCGGTGTCGCGCGTGTCGAGCCGCGCGATGACGTCACCACGGCTGACCCGTGCGCCCTCATCGGCGCGCAGTTCGAGCAGGCGGCCGCCGACCTCGGGAGCGACCTGGACCTCGGTCGCCTCGATATTGCCTGACACGCGGAGCCGGCCATCGGGTGGGGGCTGGCGGCATGCGCTGAGGGCGGACAGCAGAGCCAGGGTCAGGATCATCGGTGATCCGCGGAGCGATCTCGTCGTCATACGTCCTTCCACAACATCAAATGAACACGGGGCCGCACGCGGCTAGTTTAGTGCGCGGGTGTATGGGCGTGGGAGTGCGAGGCGCGGCCAGCGGCCAAGGTGCGGGACGGCTACCGGGCGAACCGGGTCAGCGCCTCGAGCCAGGCAGACACGGGCGACGGCGGACGCGGCACGGCGCCGTCGAGCACGATCTGGCGCATCTCGAGTCGCTTGCCGTAGAAGCGTTCGTTGGCGTCGCGGTCCTGGCGCACGGTGCTGCCATTGACGGTCACGCCCGCAAACAGCCCGCGTGCCCGCGAGTAGCTGAGGATCTGCGCGCGCATCTGCAGGTCGGTTGCCGCCTGCGCGTCCCGACCGACCGGGCCGGCCGCAACCGAGGCGTCGGCACCGAGCTTGAACTGATTGCGGACGAGGTTTTCGACGCCTCGACGATCCGAGATGACCAGGATGATGTCGGTGGCCTGCGCGCCAATCTGCAGGCCGAAGCTGCCGCCGGTGAGGGTGAGGAAGGCCGGCGCAGACCACCCGGATGCGTTCCGAGCGCTCAACACGCCTCGACCACGCATCCCGCCGATACCGAGGCCCACCTTGACGGTGCTCGGAAAGATCGCGATCCCGGCTGCCTTGCCGAGGATGGCACGGGGAATTGCCTTGTCTTCAGCGGCCATGATCTCGCCGAAGATGGTCGTGGCCTCGCGCAGGCGCTGCGCTTCCGCGCTGGTCTTCTGCGCCCGAAGGGATGGCGTGTGGAGAAGCAGGGCCGCGACCATCGCCACGGCTGCCAGGCGTGCATGCGTCATGGCTAGATGATAGCCGGAGCGCCCCCACGGAAATCGCCACCGAGAATCGTCGTCGAGTTCACGCCGAGCCAGTTGTCGAGGACCCGCGCATACACGGAGCGGAAATCGGTCTGATAGCGCACGTCCCCGCCGTTGTTCTCGAGCGTGGCATTCCCCGGATCGGGATCGAGCGACGGCGCGGTCCCGTAGAGACCGCCTCGCACGCCGCCACCCATGGCCATCATGACGCCAGCGGCGCCGTGGTCGGTCCCCTGACTCCCGTTCTCGGTAATGCGGCGGCCGAATTCGGAAAACTGCAGAATGAGCGTGTCGCCAAGCAACCCCTGATTGCGCAGGTCCACGTAGAACGCCTGCAGGCCGTCGCCGACAGTCCCCATCAGGTTCGCGTAGGCGCCGGTGCCGGCGTTGCCCTGGGAGGCGTGCGTATCAAAGCCGCTGGTCTGCACCCAGAAGACACGCGTGCCCACGCCGCGTACGATGGCCCCGGCCACGGTCTTGAGCGCCAGCGCAAAACCGTTGTTCTGATACGCGGTCGTGCCGTTGTAGGCCGCCACCGTTGCCACGCGGTCGAGCGTGGCCATCGCGGCCTGGGCGCTGGTATTCACGAACGAGAGGTGCGGACGATCCTTCGGCTGGTTGGCCGCGAGCCGTGTCGCGGCGGTGCGCTCGTTGGCCGCCTCGGTCCCCGTGTTCGGGCTCGAGAAGGAATACGTGCGCGCATCAGGAATTGCCGGCACCGGCACGGCGTCACTGAAGAGCGCCCGCGGTGTATCGCGTCCGGAGTTCCAGCCCGCGAGCGGATCGACCGGCGACGGAAGCGTTTCCAGATATTTTCCGAGCCAGCCGTCACCGGAGGTCGACGCCGGGTTGGCGGTGCCCCAGATGTCGAACCCCTCAAAGTGCGACCGGCTTGAATTCTGATAGCCGCTGCGCTGCACGATGGCCAGACGCCCGTCGTTGAAGATGTCACGCAGGCCCGTGAGCCGCGGGTGCAGGCCCAGCGCGTGACCGGCGGAGTCGGACCCGATCTGCAGGACCTGACCGGCAGGCACGGCGATGTTCGGCCGGCGGCTGTAATAGAACGGGTCCAGATAGGGGATGACGGTATTCAGCGCGTCGTTGCCGCCACCGAGGTACACGATGACCAGGTTGCGGGCACGGGCGCTCTGCGCGCGCGCGATGTCCGACAGGAACGCCGGCGCGGCGAAGCCCACCGTGAAGGCGGTCACGCCACTGCCGATGAACGTGCGACGGGAGACCTTCATGGATTCCTCCGCTGACTAGACAAGCTGGTACTCCGACGATCCGACAATCAGACGCGCCAGCCCCGGGGCCCGGGCGTTGAGCTGCGCATCCGAACCCGTCCAGGTGCCGCCGCTGCGCAGATAGGACAGCAGCTCGGACGAGCTCTGGCTGTCGTAGGGCGCGGGCGAGAAGCGGCCCAGGAAATACGCCAGCACCCTGTCGGCGGAACTGCGCGACGCCGCAGCGTCACGCGCGAGATTGAATTTCTGATTCGACGCGAGCGTGGCGGCGAAGTTCATGCGCGACAGCATCGCGCCGGTGGCGAACCAGGTCTTTCCCAGATTCCAGCCGCTGACGTCCGGCGGCTCCAGCAGCGTCTGTCCCATGTTGGTCAGAGGCGTTCGCGCGGAATCAACCGAGAAGCCGGCCCAGCCGGTCTCCTTGATAGCGCGCGTGACGAACTCCACCGGCCACGAATACCGCGCGTTGTACCGCGATGCCTCGCCGAACCAGGGTGATTCAAAGATGTAACGCACAACGGCGCGCATGTCGGTGTTGTTCTGGGCGTAGACGCTGGCTACGTTCTGCAGAAAGCCTTCCTCGGGCTCATCGGTCTCGCTCACGAAGTAGTTCCAGAGCTTGCCGGCGAGCCTGCGGGCCGTCTGCGGATGACGCGCGAGCGCGTTGATCAGGTCGATACCGTCCTGCATCCCGTCGGCGGCGGCGCGCGCCGGGATCGTGCGGCCGCCGTTGGCGTAGATCGGAAATGTGAACGTCTTGGCCGTCAGCTCGTGCTGGTTCGCGTTGAAGACGAACTGGTAATACGAGTTCGGATCCTGATTGTTGCCGCCGCCGGCGAGGGCAATGTTCCAGCCGGTGAAGACGCGCGCAGCCGCGTAGACATCCTGCTCGGTGTAGTTCCCGACGCCGAACGTGAACAGCTCCATGATCTCGCGGCCGAAGTTCTCCTGAGGGCGCGCGCGGACGTTGAGCCGGCCATCAAGAAACACCAGCATCCCTGGGTCCTTGGCCACCTCGAGCAGGAGGTCGCGGAAGCTGCCGAGTGCAAACTGGCGGAACAGCTCGATCTGGCCCTGCGGACCGGGCAGCTCACCGGACTTCTGCGCCAGCATCTTCGTCGCCTGGATGTTGCCGACGACGCCGCCAATCTTGGTATAGGCGTTGGCGAAGTGGTTGTGCCAGAAGAGCGCCATCTTCTCCTGCAGCGGCCGCCGGGTGTGCACCATCCGGAAGAGCCACCGCTGCCGGGCGTCGTCGATGATCGTGTTGGGCGAAAACGCTCCACCACGCGTCGCGACCCCAACGTAGGCACTGTCCCCGATGAATCCGTCGACGTCATCGGGCTGCCGCTCAAAATTGACCAGATAGTCGATGAGCGCTGGAACCGACATGCTGCCGAGACGCGTCCGCTCGTCCGGGCTCATACCGAACCCGGCCCGCCGGAGCAGGTGTTCGACCTGTGGGTTATTGCCTGCCATCGGGAATCTCCAGAACTATCCTTGTCCGCCTGCCGTCACTTACTGTCACAAATTCGACCACTGGATCACAATATCGGCCGATCTCCGGCCGTAAATACGGCAATCGCTTGCCAGGGTCTGACCACCTGCGATTCCCCTGCCATACCGCCGGGGCGGATGGACGATCCGCGCGGGGGCCACTATCCTAGCGGACATGGTTGCCAAGAAGAAGGCCCGTCCCCCCGCCCGCCCGACCATGACGCCGGCCCGGGCGCGCCGAGCACGCACCGTCCCCCTCAAGGAGACCGCGCGCGGCGGCAGCGGGCTCGCCCCCGGGATGCAGGCGCTCAACAGCTACCTTGCCGTGGCGAACGTCGGGGCCTCGCTCGACTTTCTCGAGCGCGCCTTTGGATTCGTTCGTGGGGTGACCCTGGCCGACCCGGATGGCCAGCTGCGGTATGCGGAGATGCGCCACGGCAACTCCGTGGTGATGCTGATTCGCAAGGGGGATGACGCGACCGCCACCGGCGGCGCGGCGGCGCTCTACACCTATGTCAACGACGTGGACCGCGCGCTGGCCCGCGCGCGTGAAGCCGGGGGCGGCACCGGTGATGCGGAGGATAAGGCCTGGGGAGATCGGGCGGCCACCGTCACCGATCCCGACGGCTATCGGTGGGTGCTCGCCACGTTCAAGAAGCTCGCGCCGTTTGGATAAGTAAGCGGTAGGCAGTGGGTACTGCCTACCGCCGTCTTCTTAGAACGCCACGCGGAAGCCGAGCTGGAACTTGCGCTGCTCGAAGCCGGTGGGGTTCACGAACTGATACGCATCGGCCGGGATCGCCACCGTCGGATTGCCTGCCGTGTCGGTGGCCCGTGTCCTCGTCACGTCCGACATCTGCTCCGTGTTGAAGACGTTCTTCATCTCCGCCACGACCTCACCCTTCACCGAGCCGCGCACCGGAATCGACCGCGTGTAGCGGAAATCGACGTTCTTGCGCACCGGCAGGTAGAGCGAGTTCCGCGACACGCCGAGCGGACGGTCGCTCAGCACGCCGTCGAGGTTCAGGTCCTGATTGGCCAGGATGTTGATCGGCAGCCCGCTGTTGATCTGGATGAGCACCCCGATCTGGTTGCCGCTCAGGAGGTGCCGCACCACGGCGTTCGACGCATTGCTCGATGAGGTGTAGACGACATCACCGGTCAGGTTGTGGCGCATGTCGAGCGGGTTCGGCCCCTTGTCGCGGTCGAGGTTCGTCGGATCCGAACGCCCGGGCTCGGATTGCACCGTCAGCTGCGTGAGGAGCGGTGTGTTGTCCTCACCCTTGCCGAACGAGTACTGCGCGTTGAACGTGAGCCCGGAGGCGAAACGCTTGGAAGTCTGCAGCGTCACCCCCTTGAAGGTCGACTCACCGATCGAGGTCACCGAGCTGATGTGGTTGAACCTCGGGTCGAGCCTTGTGCTCGCGTTGACGGCCGTGCTGAAGATCGGGCGCCCATCACCGAGCGACCCCGTCGGGTTGATCATGTTGATGTCGGTCACGACGGGCAGCTGAGACCCCTTGGCATACATCAGGCTCAGCGACGCGGTCAGGTTGCTGGCAAAGGCGTGTTCCACCTGCACGCTGCTCTGCCAGGTGTGCGCCACCTCGAAGTTGGGGTCGATCGTCCAGGGCGACTGGGTGCTGAGCGTCCCTGAACTCACGGCCGCCGGGAACGCCGGCGCACCGGCCTGGGTCGGGTTGAAGGTGTAGACCGGCGCCCGGGGCGAACCGGACTGTGAAATCGCCTGCTCGATGCCGCCGAGCAACGCCTGGTCGTACATCACGCCGGTGCTCGCTCGCATCACCGTCGTCGGATTCACCGTCCACGCGATGCCGGCGCGCGGCCCGACGTTGTTGCGGTCGATGTTGAAAGCCTTCGAGGACGCGAGCGGCGCATTCGCGACCCCGTCGGGGTACTGGTAGAGGTCGTAGCGCAGGCCGTAGAGGAGCTTGACGGACCGTGCGATCTGCCAGTCATCCTGCACGAACGCGCTGACCAGGTCGGTTGACAGGTTGAACGACCGATCGCCGGTCAGCTGCGACATCGCGCTGTAGCTGAACGGGTTCTCCCCGCTGCGCGCCGACGAATAGGCCGCCAGCGTGGGGAACGTGTAGAGCCACTGCGGCGCGCTGGTGCGCTCGTCGTAGATGTGCTGCCAGTCGAAGCCGAACTTGTAGCTGTGGCTGGACCGGATGTAGGTGAAGTTGTCGATCACCTGCGAGATGTTCTGCTTGAAGTCAAAGCCGGCGCTGTTCTGGCCGGCATCGCTGACGGGACCGCCGAATGCGGCAATGCCCGTGACCAGAATGGCCGGGCCCTTGCCCGAATCGCCGTTGGCCACCGACGACTGATGGCGATGCGCGTAC
>CANJYC010000002.1 GCA_947478985.1 Acidobacteriota bacterium
CACCTCACCGCCATCGACTTCACGCCGGATGTGCCGAGCGCCCAGGTAAAGAGCGCTGTGCTTCTCGCGGGTCTTCATGCCGAAGGCGTGACCCGAGTTGCGGAACCGATGCTCACCAGGGACCACACCGAGCGCGCGCTCGAGGCCTTTGGCGGACACGTCCAGCGAGACGGAACAGCCGTGTCGGTCATTGGCGGCCAGCGGTTGTCTGCCCGTGTCGTCCGGGTGCCGGGTGACATCTCCGCCGCGGCTTTCTGGATGGTGGCCGCCGCAGCGATGCCCGGCTCGGAGATCACCATTGAGCAGGTCGGCCTCAATCCCACGCGCACCGGCATCATCGACGTGGTACGGCGCTTCGGCGCCGATGTCGAGGTGGACGAAAACGATGTGGCCGCGGGCGAACCCATGGGCACAGTCATCGTGCGGCATCGGGCGCACCAGAGCGTCGTGGTCACGCCGGACGAGGTGCCAGGGGTGATCGATGAACTGCCGGTGCTGGCGGCGCTGGCCACGCATGGTGGTGAACTGCGCGTCAGCGGGGCCCAGGAGCTCCGCGTTAAGGAAAGCGATCGCATCTCGTCGCTCGCCAATGGCCTGCGGCGGATGGGGGCGGACATCGATGAGGCTCCGGACGGCTTCCACGTGCGTGGCCGTCAGCGCCTCCGGGGTGGCGAGGTGGATGCCGAGAACGACCATCGCCTGGCCATGGCCTTTGCGATTGCGGCACTGGGCGCCTCCGGGCCGACGACCATTCATGATGCGGGCGCCGCAGCAGTCTCCTACCCCGAGTTCTTCTCCGTGCTCGAGTCGTTGCGGGCGTGAGGGCGGACAAACTCTATCTCGTCGGGTTCATGGGCGCGGGCAAGACGACGGTCGCCCGGACACTCGGCCGCCGCATCGGCTGGCGGGTCGAGGACATCGACACGCGCATTGAGGCACGAGAGCGGCGCACCGTGGCGGCGATCTTTGCCAAGGACGGCGAAGGGTATTTTCGCGAGGCGGAAAAAGCGGTGCTGCACGAGCTGCAGCCCGAGCGGAACCTCATCGTGGCGACGGGAGGCGGCACGTTCGTCGACGCGGACAACCGCACGATGATGCTCGCCGACGGCGCCGTCGCGTGGCTGGATGCGCCGTTGAATCGCATCATCGACCGTGTCCCGCCGGACGGCCGACGGCCGCTCGCCGCCGACCGGGAACAGATGGAACAGCTGTTCCAGCGGCGCCAGGCCGCCTATGCGCAGGCCCACACCCGGCTTGACGCGTCCCGCCCGGTCGACGAGGTGGTCGAGCGACTGCTGGAGTGGATCGGGTTCTAGCGGATGCGATACCTCATCCTCAGCGACATTCACGCCAACCTCGAGGCGCTCGACGCGACGCTCGCAGCTGCCGGTCCTCACGATCGCGTGCTCGTCCTCGGCGACCTGGTCGGCTACGGCGCCGATCCCAACCCGGTCATCGACCGCATCCGGGCATTGCCGGAAACGACCATCATTCGAGGGAATCACGACAAGGTCGCGGTAGGCATCGACGACGCAAGAGCGTTCAATCGCCTCGCGAGGCATGCCATCGCGTGGACGGCGGACGCGCTCACCGCAGAGAACAGCGCCTGGCTTGCTGCGCTCCCTGCGGGCCCGGTGCTGGTCGACCCGCAGGTGGAGATCTGCCACGGGGCGCCATTCGACGAGGACTGCTACATCTTCGACGACCTCGATGCCACCCGTGCTCTCCGCACGGCACGCGCGCTGCTATGCCTGTTCGGGCACACGCATGTCCCGGCGGCGTACGAGCTCGGCGCGCCGGGAGCGAAATCCCAGCGCGGTGTGGACCAGCTCTCGGTGATCGCTCCCCCGCGTGGATCGGCGTTTCAGATGGTGCTGGCGCCGGATCGGCGCTACCTGGTCAACTGTGGCGCGGTTGGTCAGCCGCGTGATGGAAATCCGCACGCCGCGTTTGGGGTTCTCGATTTAAAGGCTCTGACGCTGACCACGAGGCGTGTGCCCTACGACGTCGAGCGCGCGCAGGCGAAGATTCTCGCGGCCGGACTCCCGGAGATGCTGGCGCAACGCCTGGCCGCCGGGCGCTGAGAGCCTCGCCGCTGGTTCCCGGACGCCTGCCAGACTACGGCGCTTCCCGACTACTGCGGTCCTTCTGCTGGGACTGCCGCCGCATCTGCGAAGCGTAGGCGTCGGCCGCTGCGCGTGATCCGAGGATCCAGCCAATCACGACGCCGATGAGCAGCACGCCGGGAATGAAGAGAAAGTGCGCCGCGGTCGGCATCAGGCCTTGCGGGTGCGCTTGATATCCGCTTCGAGCCGCTCGATCTCCCGCTGCACGGTACCCAGGCGGCGAGCCACCGACAGCACGTACCCGAAGAAACCGACGAATACCACAGCGTAGGCCGTGATGAGCAGCGGCGCCGCCGGCAGCTGATCCTGTGGCGGCAGCTGGTCAATCGGGAGGAACTCTCCCTGCTGCTCTGGCGCGGCCGGCTGCTGCGCGAAGACGGCCCCGCCGGAGACGAGGAGGAGAAGCGTGAGACACGCGACAGCGCGCTTGATCAGGGTCATGACGTTACTCGTCCAGTGAAAGATACAGATCGTCGAGCCGCGCGCGCTGCTCTTCCAGGCGTGCCCGCAGTCGCAGCATCAGCGTGAAGAAGAGCAGGAACGCGGCGAGGCACCACCAGAGCGGCAGACCCATCGACGCGGGCAGCGTCGGCACCACACTGGTCGCGGGGTGGATGGTCCGCCAGTAGTTGACCGAGATGTAGACGAACGGCACATTGGCCATGCCGAAGAGCGCGAGCCCGGCGGCCAGCTTGTCCGAACCTGGACCTCCGTATTTCCGCACCAACAGGTAGGCGACCGACACCATCCAACCCATGAGGCTCGATGTGAGGCGCACGTCCCACTGCCACCAGACACCCCAGGCCTTGCGCGCCCAGAGCGGGCCCGTGATCAGCGTGAGCAGCCCGAAGAGGACCGTCAATTCCGCTGCCGCCCAGGCGGTGCGATCGTGCCTGGGGTCGCCCCCGAACAGAAAGCGCAGGCTGGCGATGCCGCAGATCACCCCGGAGATCAGGAACGTCATGGCCGACGGCAGGTGGAAGTAGAAGATCTTCTGCACCAGCCCCATCGTCGACTCATACGGTGCGTTCGCGATCAGGAGGGGCGACACCGCGAACATCAGGCCGCAGAGTATCGCGGCAGGTGTAAACCACTTTGGCATATGGCCTCGGTCAGTCGGTCATCAAGGGCTCAAACGTCCAGAGCGCGAGTGTCACGAACACCACGTCGAAACAGATGAGCAGCGCGCACCAGAAGCGCACGATAGCCAGGTCGAGTTCCGGTTCGAGCAGCGCCGCCGTCGCTCTGACCCCGGCAATGATGACCGGAACGGTGATCGGATACAACAAGACGGGCAACAGCACGTCGCGGGTCCTGGCGCGTACCAGCATGGCGGCAAACAGCGTTCCGACAGCGGAAAAGCCCAGCGTGCCTGTGGTCACGATGGAGGCCAGCCAGAAGGGATGATCGAGCAGCGGCGCCTGAAACAGCAGCGCGACCAGGGGCACAAGACCCAGTGCCGCCGCGAGCAGCAATCCGACAATGCCGAGCAGTTTCCCCACGTAGATCGCCGGGCGATCGGCAGGAGCCAGCAGCAGCGCGCGGAGGGTCTCGGCCTGCCGTTCCCGTTCAAAAGTACGGCCAAGGGCCAGCGTGCCCGCAAAGGCGATCGCAATCCAGAGGATGCCCGCTGCTCCGTCCTCGATGGGCCGTCCTTCCTTCACGAGGGCAAACGCAAAGACCAGCACGCACGACACCGCAAAGAAAAGCGTCGTGTACGCGATCTCGCGGCTGCGGACCTCAACCGTGAGGTCCTTTCGGAGGACGAGCCACACCGTGCGGAAGAACATCGGCCTACCCTGCCGGCCTGGCCATGACGGCGCGGTAGGTCGACCGCAGTGCTTCCGGCCTGGTCATCGACTCAATGACCCGACCGGCCCGCAGGAAGACCACCTGATCCAGGAGTCCGTCGGCGATATCCAGATCGTGGGTTGCCAGAATGACGATGGTCCCCTGACTGCGCAGACCGTCGAGTCGTGCCACAAGCGCTCCGGTTGAGTGGTCGTCGAGCCCGGTGAACGGCTCATCGAGCAGCACCAGGCGAGGCCGGTGAATCAGCGCACGTTCCAGGGCCACGCGCTGGCGCATGCCGCGCGAGAAGCTGCCGACGGCATCGTGGGCGCGGTCGGCCAGCCCGGCACTGGCCAGGGCGGAGTCGGCCGCCGCACGCGCATCGCGCGCGCCGTGAAGGCCGGCGAAGAACTCGAGATTCTCGTGGGCGGTGAGTTCCGGATACAGAAACAGGTCGTGCCCGAGGACGCCGATGGCGGCGCGCAGGGCCGCCCCGGCCTTCACGCCGTCGTGCGCGCCGTACTGGACGCGACCGGAGCTCGGCCGGAGCAGGGTGGCGATGACCGCCATCATCGTGGACTTGCCGGCCCCGTTGGGACCGAGCAATCCCAGGATCTCCCCTGAGGCGGCGCGGAAAGAAATGTGCGACAGCGCGCGTCTGCGCCCGAACTGGCGGGAGACGTCCTCAACCGCGAGATGATCGAAGTCGACGCTCACGCAGCGAGACCCTCGCCGCCTCCCCGCGGCCCCGTGTATGACGCATCGAGCGCGCGGTAGATCTGCTCTAGCTCGACAATCAGCTTTTCGTGGCGTGCTGCGGCGCGCGCGTCGAGGCCATCCGCACGGCGGCGTTGCTCGAGCTGCGCCAGCTCGCCAAGGAGCACATCGCGGCGGTGCGCGAGCGTACGTCGTGAATCCTCATCCCGCGACTGACCGGTGAACGCCAGCCAGGCGCCCAATGCGAACACGCCACCAGCGAGGGCAAGCCCGACATAGCGCGGGGTCGAGCTGTGCACCGGCAGGTTCGAGAGCTGCATTGTCAGGGTGCCCCCCGCGGGCAGCGCCGGTCCATTTCCGAGGAAATACGGCGTGCCGTCGTTGGCACGAACCTCCGAGACGTTGGAGAACTGCGTTGAAGCCAGGGCGATGCCGCCAACCCGCTCGATGGCGACCGCGACCTGCTCCACGGCCACCGGCCACTTCTGCTGAATCGTCGTGTCGGCCTGGTCGTAGCGGAGCGTGAAGCCCACCTGTACCGATGTCTCGCCGCTGTTGAATGGTCCCTGCACAGTCACGCGATCACCCACGACCGTAGCCGGAGCGGAGCCGTCGAGGGCCGAGGCGCCACCGGCGCCCTTGGGAAGATCGAGGATGAGCGGACCGCCAATGTCGACGCGGTTGCGCGCGCTGTTGACGATATTGAGGATGTAAAACACCTGGAGGGAATCGTTGCGGAATTCCATCAGGATCCGCGTGCCAGCCCCGAGCACGACCGTGCCCTTGACGGCTGGCGCAGCGGCCTCGGCCGCAGCCTGTTGTGCCCGCTTGGCTGCAGCCTGCTGCAGCCCGGCCACGAGAATGACGCGCAGGCCACCGCTTGTCGGCACCTGGAACGGGTCGGACACCAGCCGTTCGCCATCGACGGTGACCTCAGCATGTCCCTCGACACCGCCGACCAGATTCGGAAACTCGGCCCGGCCGAGTTCATCGGTTGTTCCGGACCGGCTCGCACTTCCAGTGGTCATGCGAACAGTCTGCCCCTGCAGGTTATTGCCGATGGCCTCGCGAACCACCCGCACCGTCACCGTGCCGTTGGCCAATTCGGGCGCCGGGATGGCTTTCCCGTGGATCAGCGACGGGTCGGGCATGTTGACCTGCGCTGACGCCGGGAGAATGCCACACGCGCCGAACCCGAAGAGCAACAGGCACAGGAGACGACGTGTCATTCCGTCGGCTCCAGATTGGCGCCGCAATGTTTGCAGAACCTCGCGTCAGGCTCGCTCTCCGTGCCGCACGATCCACACTTCCGTTCGGGCTTCGGTGCGGGCATCTCGACGTGCATCTCGACGTGCGCCGGCGCCCCAAGGCCCACTCGCTTTCCGACCTCCTGGGCGATCAGCTCTCGATACCGGTCGCCGGCGTCGACCTGTCGAATCAAGCGCCCGGCGCGCGCACGCAGCCGGGTGCTCATCTCTTCGAAATCCTTGTCGGAGACCTTGCCCATCGCGCGATCGAATTCCAGTTCCTTGATCGAGCGAAGCACCAGCGCCTTCTCCCGCTCGAGCGCGGCGCGCGTGCGGCCGCCGACGACGGGAACGGTCGACGAGTCATCGCGTTCCGAGATGGGCCGCAACGTCCGCAGGGCCGCGATGCCCATGCCGGCAGCGGTGAAGATGGTGAGGCTGAGCAGAATGACCGAGGCCGGTGTCTGTCCGCGGGAGACCAGCACGACGATGGTCGCGCCGACGAGCCCGGCAAACACGAAGAGGTGCCAGGGCTGAAATGCGTCAGGGTCAGTCGAGGTTTCGGAGTTCATCGTCTAAGCGCGCGTTCACAACGGGGTCGAGCCCGGCATCGGTGGCAGGCGCGTGCGCGCCCTGCCGCGACCAGCGACGGGCCGTCAGCACGACACCGGCGAGCGCGGCCGTGGCAATCAGATACGGGGCGAGCCAGATCAAACGGTTGAAGCCACGGTCGATGGGGCGCGACAGAATCGACTGGCTCCCGTAATCCGCGACAAACGTCGCGACGACCTCGTCCTTGGACTTCCCTTCCCCGAGGAGCTTCTGAATCTTCGCCGTCTGCTCGGCCTTGCCGTGGCAGTTCATCATGCCGCAGGTGGCCACCGACAGCCCGCAACCGCACGTGCACATGATCTCGTTCTGCAGCGCCAGTTCAACATCGCTGCGGTGCTGCGGCTCCACCGTGGTCTGGGCAAAACCGACGCCCTGTCCAAGGAGGATCGCCAGCACGAGCATTGAGGTCGTGGCCGCACCGCTCGGGACGCTCATCGCCGCGAAGGCAAAGACCGTCTCCGGCAGGAGCGCAATGAACGTTCCGAGGGCCACGATGCCGAACCCGGACCAGATCCAGTTCACCAGCGGGGCGATCGTGACGTCCAGGCTTACGTTCTGGGAGCCGGTATCGAAGGACGCCAGCACCAGATAGACGTCCTGCGCGAACCCGCGCTGAATCGCCACCTCAGTCGTCGGCTGCTCCTCATGCTTCCGGTAATACCACTTCGCCGGGTACATCGTGGAATAGGCGCTGCCGTTGCGAGTCACGGTGACGGTGGCGGTCACCATCTGCTTGCGACCATCGTCGCTGACGTTGAGCCGGTCGTAGCGGGCGGTGAACTCGCCGACCTTCACCTGCTGGCCCGGCTTGAGGAGACCGAGTTCGCTCTGCTTGAATCCGGCGCCGGCGAAGCCGAGGAAGATCAGCACGATCCCGAGGTGGACGATATAGCCGCCGTAGCGCCGCTTGTTGCGGCCAACCAGGCCGACGAGCGCCGTGAAAACATCAGTGCCGGTCGCACCCTGACGCACGCGCGCGCCACGCCAGAACTCCTGTGCGATGGTGCCGAACACCATGCCGCTCAACGCGAAGCACATACCGGAAGTCCAGACGCGGACGCCCATTGTGACGACGATTGCGGCGACTGTCAGCCCGAGGCCAACCGGAAACAGGAAACTGTCGCGCAGGTTGACGAGCGTCGACTTCTTCCACGCGAGTAGCGGCCCGACACCGGTCAGCAGCAGGAGCACCAGTCCGACCGGCAGCATCCATTGATTGAAGAACGGTGCCGCTACGGTGAGGCGCTCGCCACGGACGGCTTCGCTGAGCGTCGGGAACATGGTCGCAAAGAGCACGAAGAATGCGGAGAACAACAGGATCCAGTTGTTCAGCATGAATGCCGCTTCACGTGAGATCCACGAGTCGAGCTCGTTGCGTGCCTTGAGCAGCGGCAGACGGTAGATCACCCAGCCAAAGCTGAAGACCAGCGTGAACACCATGAAGATGGTGAACATCCTCGCCAGTTCCGCATCCTCACCGAAGGCATGGACCGACTGGACGATGCCCGACCGCGTCATGAATGTGCCGAAAATGGTCAGGAAGAACGTGACGATGACCAGCGTGACGTTCCAGATGCGCAGCATCCCGCGCCGTTCCTGGACCATCACCGAGTGCAGGAAGGCCGTGGCCGTGAACCACGGGAGCAGTCCTGCGTTCTCGACCGGGTCCCACATCCAGTAGCCACCCCACCCGAGTTCCTCGTAGGCCCAGATCATCCCAAGGCCGAGGCCGATTGAAAGGAACAGCCAGGCGAACATCGTCCAGCGGCGGACGGCGCGCAGCCATGAGTCGTCGAGATAGCCGGTGATGAGTGCCGCCATGCCGAAGGCATATGGGATCGTCAGCCCGACAAAGCCGAGGTACATGGTGGGCGGATGGATCACCATGTAGAAGTTCTGCAGCAACGGGTTCAGACCAGTGCCGTCTGTCGGGTTCTCCGTCAGGAAGGTCTCGAACGGGTTGTTGTGAATGATCATGATGAACAGGAAGAAAATCTGGACGACCGCGATGATCGCCACGACGTACGGGATGAGCTCCCGATGCCGTTCCCTGTTCACGAAGACCGCGATGCTGCCGAAGATGGACAGCAGGAATACCCAGAACATGATCGAGCCGTCGAGGCCGCCCCAGTACGACGTGATCTTGAAGAAGAGCGGTAGCGCCGAATCGGAGTAACGCTGGACGTACTTGATGGAATAGTCGCCGACGACGAAGGCGTACACGATGATGGAGGTGGCGACCGACATGATCGCCGCGGTGAGGTAGGAGGCGCCGATGCCCGTTTCAATCAGGCGGCGCGAGCGGCGCCGGGCACCGGCCACGGACATGGCGCACGCATACGCGGACACCACGAACGCGGCGAGCAGCAGGTAGTAGCCGAGGGACGCCATGGTGGCCCCTTACTCAGCGCCGGATGTACGAGCCCCGACCGCGGCTGGGTTGTACTTCGACGGGCACTTTGCGATGATTTCGGTGGCGTTGAAGGTGTTGTCGGCGGCGAGCCTTCCCTTCACGACGACTTCCGAGTCTTCCTTGAAGGTGTCCGGCGTCACACCCGTGTAATACGCCCGGATGACCTTGCCGTTGCTCTCGATGTTGAATCGCCAGTCGAGGCTGTCTGCCTTGCGGCTGACCCCTTTGGCATATCCGTGGATCTGCAGCGCCTTGCCGCGCCACTCCGCCGGATTCACCATCACCTCATCCACCTTCTTGTAGTACTCCAGGCTCTCGCCCATCGTGGAGTACAGCAGCCCACCGAACGCGAGGACGAGGACGAGACTGGTGATGCCGAGGCGCGCGGCTTTGTGGCTCATGGTAGGGTCCTAACGGCTTTAAACACGTTCAGAATAGCCCTTTACGAGGCCATACACAAGGGCGACCGGGAGCCCCACGACGTTCGAATAAGACCCTTCTATTCTAGGAATAAAGCGGGATGCGAGCCCCTGAATTCCATAGGCGCCGGCCTTGTCCATGGGTTCCCCTGACGCCACATACGACGCGATCTCCTCGGCAGACATCGGCGCGAACTCGACGGTTGTCCGGGCAACGACGGTCTCCCCCCCCAGCGTGACTGCGGTCAGAACCTCATGAGTCCGGCCCGACAACCGCATCAGCATCCGGGAGGCATCAGCGCGATCCGTCGGCTTGCCGAGAATGTCGCCATCCACGACGACAACGGTGTCTGCCGCCAGCACCGGACGCCCGCCGGCCTTCGGGATGACCGCGTGCGCCTTCGACACGGCCATGCGGCGTGCGTATGTCTCCGGGGATTCACCAGGCGCGGGCCGCTCATCGATGTCGGCGACGATGACATCGAAGGGAATACCCGCGGCGCGGAGCAGATCTGCGCGACGTGGCGAGGCTGAGGCGAGCACGAGCATCGCCCAATGCTATCCTCGCTCGCTATGATTCCGGTCCACCGATTCATGTCCGACGCACTGGCTGAGGTGCTGCGCAAGGCGCCGCTCACGCCGGAGAAGATCGAGTTCGCGTGGCGCGCGGCGGTTGGGCCGGGCATCGCTGGCGTGACGACGATTGAACTGCAGGGTCGCGTGCTCCACGTGAAGGCCAAGGATGCCGCCTGGCAGCGCGAGGTCGAGCGGTCGCTGGGAGTCGTGCGGGGGCGGATGGAATCGCTGCTTGGCAAGGGAAACGTCGGCGATATCCGGGTCACGGTGCACACGCCATGACGCAGGATGTCGTCATCGTGTCGGCCGCGCGCACGCCCACGGGGAAGTTCCTCGGCGCGCTGAAGACATTCACCGCGCCGCAATTGGGCGCCCTCGCCATCCGCGAGGCCGTCCGGCGGGCCGGCATCGACCCAGCCAGCGTTGAGGAATGCCTCATGGGGAACGTCGTCTCCGCCGGGCTCGGCCAGGCCCCGGCACGGCAGGCGGCGCTTGGTGGCGGCCTGTCGGATCATGTTGCGGCGACGACGGTGAACATGGTCTGTGGCTCCGGACTGAAGACGGTCATGCTGGCCGCGCAGGGCATCATCGCCGGCGACATGGAGATCGCCGTGGCCGGAGGCATGGAGTCCATGAGCCACTGCCCTTATCTGCTGGCTGGCGCGCGGGAAGGCCTGCGGATGGGTCATCGAACACTCGTCGACTCAATGGTGAACGACGGCCTGTGGTGCACATTCGAACAGCAGCACATGGGACTCGCTGGCGAGGTGATCGCAACGGAGTACCACATCGCCCGCCGCGACCAGGACCAATGGGCCTTCGATAGCCACCGTAAGGCTGCCGAAGCGACCGAGGCCGGGCGATTCCGCGACGAGATCGTCCCTGTCGCCGTTCCTCAAAAGCGTGGCGCCCCGGTGACGTTCGGCCAGGACGAGTCCATCCGCGCGGATACGACGACTGAAGCGCTCGCGGCCCTGTCACCCGCCTTCGCGGCCGCCGGCACCGTGACGGCTGGGAATGCGCCGCCGGTGAACGACGGCGCCGCCGCGCTCGTCCTCATGTCTGCCGCGCGTGCCGCGGCCCTCAATCTCGCGCCGCTGGCTCGGATCGTCGGGCAGGCGTCGAGCGGCCTTCCTCCCAAATTCGTGTTGATGACGCCGGTCGACGCCGTGCGACGTCTCGTGAGCATGACTGGCTGGAGGCTTGAGGACGTCGATCTCTTCGAATTGAACGAAGCCTTTTCCGTCCAGGCGGTTGCCGTGGTGCGCGAGCTCGGCATCGACCCGGCCAAGGTGAATGTGAACGGCGGCGCGGTGGCGTTGGGGCACGCCATTGGCGCCAGTGGCGCCCGTATTCTCACGACACTGCTCTACGCCCTGAAGGCGCGCAACCTGCGACGCGGAATCGCCACCCTCTGCCTCGGTGGGGGCAACGGGGTCGCGCTGGCGGTCGAGCGATTGCTCTGATACGAGTCCGACTCGGCGCACGGGAGCGACGGGTGGGAGGGCGCAGAAGCCGCGCACCCTGCGTGATTTCAGGTCACAGATTCCGCGATTGGGGCGAAAGTCCAGTAGCCGTCTAAGTTATTGAAGATACAAGATAAGCGCTTCTGAAGTGCACGTATTTTCGCTTGACTTTCGCGTGGCGCGTTTCTAGGATCACTTCGGCCGTGACCTGCGCTGTCACACACTGCAGCCATCATCAATGCACGGCGGGTCTGGCCATGCTGCCCCGCCCGACTGAGACACTTGTGGCCGGGCCCTTCAACGCCCCGGCATCACCGCCGCCAAGGAGTTCGCATGCCGCCTGACGACCTGAAAGAACGCACAAAAGCCATCGACATTGCCGTCGGACAGATCGAGAAGCAGTTCGGCAAGGGTTCCATCATGCGGATGGGGCAAAAAGGCGCCATCGCCCCGATTGACGCGATTTCCACCGGTTCCATCAGCATCGACTATGCGCTGGGCGTGGGAGGGCTCCCCCGCGGCCGCGTCATCGAGATCTATGGCCCGGAGTCGTCCGGCAAGACAACGCTGTCGCTGCATGTGATTGCAGAGGCACAGAAGGCCGGCGGCATGGCCGCATTCGTGGATGCCGAGCATGCGCTTGACGCAGCTTACGCACAGAAACTCGGCATCGACCTCGACAACCTGCTGGTGTCACAACCGGACAACGGCGAGCAGGCGCTTGAAATCGTTGAGGTCCTGATCCGGTCCAACAGCGTGGATGTGGTCGTTGTCGACTCGGTCGCGGCACTCGTGCCCAAGGCTGAGATCGAAGGCGAGATGGGTGAGGCCCAGATGGGGCTGCAGGCGCGGCTGATGTCACAGGCGCTCCGCAAGCTCACCGGCGTCGTCTCGAAATCGAGGACCACGCTCATCTTCATCAATCAGCTCCGCGAGAAGATCGGCGTCATGTTCGGCAATCCCGAAACGACCACCGGCGGACGCGCGCTGAAGTTTTACGCCTCGGTGCGCATCGACATTCGCCGTATCGCGACCATCAAGGATGGTGACCAGGTGGTCGGCGGGCGCACGCGCGTCAAGGTCGTCAAGAACAAGGTGGCGCCGCCCTTCCGCGAAGCGGAATTTGACGTGATGTACGGCGAGGGGATCTCGAAAGAAGGCGATCTGCTCGACCTGGCGGTCGAGAAGCGGATCGTCGAGAAGAGCGGTGCGTGGTTCGCGTACAGCGGCGAGCGGCTGGGTCAAGGACGCGAAAACGCCAAACAGTTCCTCAAGGACAACCCGAACATCCGTCAGGCCATTGAAGACCGGATCAGGCGCGAACTCGGGCTGGTGCGCGACGTCGAGGCTGTCGCCGCCGGTTAAGCAATGCAGCTGGGGGCGACCGCGAGGTCGCTCCCAGCCACATCACTCCCTCGCGATCGCAAGACAATCCCCTAGCTGGCCGACTTCGGCTCCAGCCCAGGATAGATAGCTGCCCGCACAGTCTTCGTCAGCTCGCTGAACGGGGCGACCGCTCCGTGCAGCGGCACGATCCGGTCGATTTGGAGTTTGCGCGCGGTGATGTTCTCGAGCAGATTGTTCACGAATGGCGCCACAGGGGCCCCTGGCGTGAACATATCGGCTTCAACGAGCAGCCGCTCCCTGGGAAAGTAGGCCATCAGCATCGTGTCAGTGTGAGCGCTGTCACTGATCGCGTATAGATTCACCGTCATCTTTCCATCGGTCAGCACGCGTTGTCCGTCCACCGCCTCGACGCGGGCCGGCTTCGCGTTACGCGCAAGAGCGTCCGGCACGAGAGTGTGTGGACGCTTGGCGGCAGCCTCGATGTAGGCTGCGGCGTTCTTGTGGACGACAACCGTCAGGCCTTCAGCGATCGCGGCGCGCACGCCACCCGAGTGATCAAAGTGATGGTGCGACATAACAAGCTGGGTCAGCGGCTTTCCAGGAACCAGTTCCCGCGCCTTCGCGATGACCGCCAGGGCACGGACGTCGTTTTGCGGGGCCTCAATCAGCGTCAGGTGGTCGGTGAATTCCACGAGAACGCTGTGGTGGCTCTGTCCGCCAAGGAACCAGATGCCTTTTGCCAGGGGCTGGACGACGACGTTCGCGGGGGCAGCGGCTGGCGGCACCGGCGCTGACGCCGCAGCGGCCGGAGCCGCGAGGTCTCCCGCCTCGGCATCGACCGACTGCTTCTGCACGCGGATGTCCATGGCCGTCACGGTGTCGGTCTTCGTCGTGAGATGTGTGGGTAGATGCAGGCCACTCGTGGCCTGATAGTCGCCAAACACCGTCTCGACGATGACATCGCCGAGGTTCGTGTTGTCACTCATCGACCGGACACGGGCGGGCAGCTTCGTGGCGCTGTCAATCGCCAGGGTATACGCAACCCCGCCGGCGGTCTTGACGTCGACCAGGTCCTGTCCGTTTTCGCTGCGCGCATTGGTCACTGTCGCCCCCTGCTCCAGGGCGGCGCGCACGCTGGTCACCGGGTGGTGGTAGATCTCCGCCCGACGGTCGCTTGCCGTCTGGTCGGGAACGCGTGTCGCGGTCCCGTCTGCGGCAATGTTGTAGCCCACGGCAGCATCGACGCCTGTCACCTGCTTCTGCCGCGTCTGGCCGGCGAAGTATCTGAAATTGGGCGCGCGTGTGAACTCCGTGCGCACGCGGCCCGCAGCGACGTCAATCGTCCGCTTGTAGTCGGCGACATTAAAGCTCGTCAGCGTGGATTCCGGGGTCAGGTCCTGCCCCAGGTTTCCCTGGGTCCCGAGCCCCTCGATGACAAGCGTCTTGACGGCGAGGAGCCGATCGCGGCCACCGAGCGCCGTCGCCGCGTCGTTTATCGTCCGCTGCTCCGGCGTAGACCTGCTGCAGCCGGTTGCGGCCGCAGCAATGAGCATGACGATGCAGAGCGTGCGTCTCATGTCGACACTCCTGAGAGAAACAGTTAGAGGGATACACCCGTGTAAAGGACGGCGGGATTATATATGTCCGGTGGACCGGAGGGGTGCTTGCGCATGATACAATCCGGCTTCTGCGCGGCGTTCGAACTGCCCGTTCGATGCCCGTCCACTCCAAGGCTAGGTAGCTCAGCTGGTAGAGCACACGATTGAAAATCGTGGTGTCGGCGGTTCGATCCCGCCCCTGGCCACCACTCCCCTCTCATTCGCTTTGCTCGCCAGGATGGGAGTCGCCCTGTACGATCTCTGATAGTCGGTGGCGTTTCTGGACGCAGCCACCGGCGTCCGCCGGGAACCGCAGTCCCGACGTCACTGAACCGCGTCCCTGTCGTGTTTGACGGGGTTGGCCCGGGAGCGTACTCTGATGAGTACCTCACACCTCTCAAGGAGTATCCGTGTTCCGAGTCCTGCCGTTGCTCGTTGCCATTTGCCTGTCCGGTTGCTCCAAAGCCACCCCCACCACGGAGAACGCCACCACGGCCGCCGCTGCGGCAGCGACGCCAGCGGCCGCTCCAGGCCAGACACTTCCCGCGCCGGCGGCCAAGCCGGTTCCGGCGGAACTGCCTGCAGTCGTTGCCCGCGTCAATGGGGAGGAAATCCAGAAGGCTGAATTTGAGAAGGCTGTCGAGAGCTTCGAAGCCAGCGCCGGCGGACCGGTGCCGGCCGATCACCGCGACCAGGTCCTCCGGAGCGTCCTCGACCAGATGATCAGCTACAAGCTGCTCGTGCAGGAGGCGAGGAATCGCCGGCTCACCGTGACGGATGTCGAGGTCAACGATCGTATCGGCCAGATTCGTGCGCAGTTCCCCACGGAGGAGGCGTTCACGCAGGCGCTTGCCGCGCAGAAGACCACACTGGCGCAGCTGCGCAACGACTCGCGGAGCGACATGCTGGTGAATAGCATGCTCGAGAGCGAGATCGGATCGAAGATCAAGGTCACGCCCGCGCAGGCCGACGATTTCTACGCGAAGAATCCGGCCCAGTTCAAGCAGCCTGAGCGTGTGCACGCCAGCCACATTCTGATCGGCTTCCCGCAGGACGCTGACGCGGCCGCGAAGGCGGCGGCACGCGCCAAAGCCGTGAAGGTGCTCGCCGAGGTCAAGAGCGGAAAGGATTTCGCTGCGCTGGCCAAGCAGTACTCATCCGATCCGGGTAGCGCGGCCAACGGTGGCGACCTGGGGCTCTTTCAGCAGGGACAGATGGTGGGGCCGTTCGACAAGGCTGCCTTCTCCATGAAGGAAGGTCAGACGAGTGACCTGGTGGAGACGCAGTTCGGTTTCCACATCATTCGTGTGATCGAGAAGCTGCCGACCAGGGATGTGCCGCTCGAAGAGGTGCGCGGAGAAATACTTCAGTTCCTCGAGGGGCGCGAGAAGCAGCAGGCGACGCAGTCCTTCGTCGGGTCCCTCAAGACCAAGGGCAAGATCGAGATCTTCATGTGAGCGACGCGCAGCGACTCGATGCCTGGCTCGATGTCGCCTGCCTGTTCAAGACCCGTTCTGAAGCGAAACGCGCCTGCGAGGGCGGCAAGGTGGAGGTCAACGGCGAGCACGCCAAGCCCCACCGTGCCGTCCGCGACGGCGACCGCATCCGGATCAGTCGTGGCTTCGGCCGCCACCAGGACGTCATCGTCCGGCTGGTCATCGACCAGCACATCAGAAAATCGGAGGCGCGCGCCCTGTACGACGACGTGACTCCCCCGCCTTCACCGGAAGAGATCGAACTGCGCCGCGTGGAGCGTGCGATGCGCGCCGCCGCGCAGGCCGCAGGCACGCCCGATCGCAACCGCCGTCGGGAAATCCGCCGATTCAAGGAGCGCCAGTAGTGCCCCGGAATCAGGAAGTTATCCGGCAATGGAAAGTGCTCCACGTACTTGAGGCCTCGCGCCATGGCGCCGGCATCGATGCCCTGGCCGATGACCTTGACGTGACGACGCGCACGATTCGTCGCGATCTCGCGGCGCTGCAGGAGGCGGGCTTCCCGCTCTACGACGAGCGCGACGAGGACGGCCACGTCAGCTGGCGACTCGACGGTCAGGTGCTGAAAGGGCTGGAGACCGGTTTTACCCTGGCCGAGCTGTGTGCGATGTATCTGAGTCGGAACCTGCTCGAGGCGGTGGCGGGATCGCCGTTTCAACGGGACCTCGCGCTGGCATTCGCAAGAATCGAGAAGATGCTCTCGCCGCGGATGCGCCAGTTTCTCGATCGCCTGCCAGGTGTCCTCGTCGCCAAGTCCGGGCCGCAGGCGCGTGGCAGCGAGTCGGCAGAGGATCTGGTCGCGCGACTGCTCGAGGCGACGCTCCACTTCCGGGTGGCCACGATGCGGTATCACTCCGTGTCGAGCGCCCGCGAGAAGGACTATCTGATTCACCCGTATCGGCTCGTCTTCGCTCAGGGAGCGCTCTACCTGCTTGGGTTCGTCCCGGAATACCAAAGTGTGCGGACGTTCGCGGTGGACCGGATCTTGTCTGTCTCGCTTGAGAAGCAGACGTTCTCGCCACAGGAACCGATCGGCGACGAGGTGTTCGCCAACTCCCTCGGGGTCAATACGGGGCCTGCCGCGCGCGTGGACATCGCGTTCGAACGCACCGTCGTGCCCTATGTGCTGGCGCGGGTCTGGCACCCGTCGCAGGAGGTACGGGACGAGGGCGACGGGACCATCGTGCTGACGATGCACGTGTGCCACGACTGGGCGCTGCGCAGTTGGATTCTCAGCTGGGGCCCCTACGCACGTGTCGTGGCTCCGGCAGCCCTTGCCACAGCGGTTCACCAGGATCTACAGGCGGCCAGCGACCGCTACAGGAAGGCGTAACCATGCCACACCGCTCAACGCGCGCGCTGCTCATCACGCTCGCGGTGCTCATCTTCTTCGGCGGACCGTCCCTAGTCACCTTCTACTCCGACTGGCTCTGGTTCGGTGAGCTCGGTTACCAGCCGGTCTTCACCACCATCCTTCAGACGCAGAGCGCGCTCTTCATCGCCACCTTTGTTGTCGCGCTGATCTGGCTCACGGTGAATCTCCGTACCGCGCTGGCCGGGCTTGGTCACGTCCGGCCGGTGTTCATGACGCGCGAGGGCATGGAGCTGACGCTACCCGGGCAGCAGCAGATGCGAACCCTGGCGCTGGCCGTGGCTGCACTGGTCTCGGTGTTTGTCGCCTTGTTCGCCGCGAATCAGTGGGAGACCTGGCTGGCCTGGCGCAATGCGGTACCGTTCGGCCACGTCGATCCGGTGCTCGGGCTGGACATTTCGTTCTTTGTCTTCACGATGCCACTGCTCCAGCTCATTCGCGGTCTGGGACAGGCGCTCGTGCTGATTGCTGCGGTAGCGTCCGCTGCCATCTACCTGATCTCCGGGAGTCTCGGCACAGGATTTCCGGCACGGATGTCGCTCGCACCCGGAGCACGCCGCCACCTGGGCCTGCTGGCCGCTCTGTTTCTCCTGCTGCTGGCGCTCAGTGCATGGCTCGGACGCGCGGAACAACTGGTCCGGGGGACCAGCCTCCTCTACGGTGCGAGTTACGCGGACGTAAACGCCCGCATGCCGGCTGCGCTCCTCCTCACGGCCGTGTCGCTTGTCGGGGCCGTACTGGCGATCGTGCATGCCTATTCGCGGCGCCAGTGGCCCATTCCGATGGCGATTGGCCTCTATGTGATGGTGCTGTTCGGCGGCGAGGTCTACAGCAGCATGCTGCAGCGCTTCGTGGTGACGCCGAATGAGCAGGCCCGGGAATCACCGTATATCGCGCACAACATCGAGGCAACCCGCCACGCGTTTGGCCTCGATCAGGTCGAGGAGCGGGAGATTTCCGGCGACGCGCGCCTGACGCGAGAGGAGATTGCCCGCAACAGCGACACGCTCGAAAACGTGCGCCTGTGGGACCACCAGCCGCTCCTCGACACGTTCGGCCAGATTCAGGAAATCCGGACCTATTACGATTTCGCGTCGGTGGACAACGACCGGTATCGCATCAATGGCCGGCTGCGTCAGGTCATGCTGTCGGGACGGGAACTGAACTCGGCCAGCCTCCCTAACCGCACGTGGGTCAATGAGCGGCTGACGTTCACGCACGGCTACGGTCTCACGCTCGGTCCGGTCAATCAGGTCACGAGCGAAGGGCTCCCGGTCCTCTTTGTCCGCAACCTGCCGCCGGAGACGATTCCGGAGATGCCGATTTCCGAGCCGAGCATCTACTTCGGCGAGCTCTCGAGCGATTACGTCATCGTCAAGACGGCCACCAAGGAATTTCACTATCCGCGCGGCGAGGACAACGTCTTTGCGAACTATGCCGGACAGGGCGGGGTCTCGCTGGGATCGTTCTGGCGCAAAGTGCTGTTCGCGCTGAGGTTCGGTGCCTATCAGATCGTCCTGAGCAACGACATCAACGCCGAGAGCCGCATTCTCTTCAACCGCGACATTCGGACCCGGGTGCGTACGCTCGCCCCGTTCCTCTCATTCGATCAGGATCCGTACCTCGTCGTGGCCGATGGGCGCCTGTTCTGGATCTACGACGCCTACACGACCAGCAATCGTTACCCCTATTCGACACCGACGGCCGGAGGTGTGAACTACATCCGCAACTCGGTGAAGTTCGTGATCGACGCCTATCAGGGAACGACCACGGCGTATCTCGCGGACCCTGACGATCCAATTGCGGCCACCTATGACCGCATTTTTCCTGGGCTGTTCAAGCCACTGGACGAGATGCCTGCCACGCTGCGGACGCACGTGCGGTATCCCGAGGACATCTTCGCCATTCAGTCAGCGGTCTTTGCGACCTTTCATATGACGCAGCCCGCGGTGTTCTACAACCGTGAGGATCAGTGGCAGATTCCCTCGATCGATAACGGTGCCGAGGCGACGCTGATGCAGCCGTACTACACCATCATGCGTCTCCCCGGCGAGCGCCAGGCGGAGTTCATCCAGATGCTGCCGTTTACCCCGCGCAATCGCGACAATCTGGCGGCCTGGCTGGTGGCGCGCAGTGATGGTGATCAGTATGGACGGCTGCTCGCCTTTTCATTCCCCAAACAGAAGCTCGTGTTTGGTCCGCGCCAGGTGGTGGCGCGTATCAACCAGGATCAGGCGATCTCCCCGCAGATCACGCTCTGGAATCAGCAAGGGTCCGAGGTCATCTGGGGCACGCTGATGGTGATCCCGGTCGAGGAGTCGCTCGTCTACGTGCGCCCCCTGTACCTGCGTGGCGCGGGCGGCCGCATTCCGGAACTGACACGGGTGATCGTCGCGTACGACAACCAGATCGTGATGGAGCCCACGCTTGACGCCGGCCTGGCGAGACTCTTCGGCAGCGCCGCTGGTCCAGGCGCGCCCGCGCCCACGGGGCGTGTGGCCGATGCGTCCGGCACGGCTCCAGCAACCGCGGGGCTGCCCGCCGGCACCGGCGGGGGCGACCCAGCCATGGCCGCGCTGACCGCAGAGGCCCGCGGACATTACGACCGCGCCATTGAAGCCCAACGTGCCGGCGACTGGGCCCGGTATGGCGAAGAGCTGCGCCAACTGGGCGCGGTGCTGGAACGCATGCGCACGCGGTAGGTGCGCAGGGCCTTAGAGCACGGTTGAACCGAATGCCACGATTCAAGCTGACGATCGAGTACGCGGGCACGCGCTACAGCGGCTGGCAGATTCAGCAGAACGCCAGAACCGTACAGGGAGAACTCGACCGTGCCGTGCGCGAAGTCACCGGCGAGCGCGAGTTCGAGATCTATGGCTCCGGGCGCACCGACGCCGGCGTGCACGCACTGGCGCAGGTCGCGCACCTCGACGTCCAGACCACGCTGCCACCGGACACCCTCCGCTGGCGCATCAACGACGCGCTGCCGTCGGACATCAACGTCTTGCGGATTGAAAAGGTCCGCCACAAGTTCCACGCCCGTCACGACGCTGTGGCGCGGAGCTATATCTACCAGGTCTCCCGGCGGCGAACCGCCTTTGCCAAGGCCAGTGTCTGGTGGGTGAAGGAGCCGCTCGACGTGGATCTGATGCGTGAGCTGGCAGGACGGTTTGTCGGACGCCACGACTTCCGGTCATTCTCCGACGACGACCCTGACGAGAAGTCCACAGAAGTGCTGCTGGAGGGACTCGAGATCTACGAGGATGGCGACCTGATCCTGTTCCACGTCGAAGGGAGTCACTTTATCTGGAAGATGGTCCGGAGGCTTGTGGGCGTCCTGGTCGAGGTCGGACGTGGCGGCATGTCCGTCGAAGCCGCCGCCGTGCTGCTCACCCAGGAATCAGGTGCACCCGCTCGCCTGACGGCGCCGGCATCCGGACTGTTTCTCGAACGGGTGTACTACGAAGGGGACTCACGCGCCGTTCCGGTCCAGGCGGCCTCGCTCATCCCGTCGATTTGATCAGTGAGGATTAGAAATTCAACTGCACGCGGAAGAGCAGGCCATCCTCTGACTTGCGGGCCCCTGCTCTGCCGTGATCGAACGACGAGTGTTCGGCATTGAAGATGACTTTGACGTTCGTCGTCATGAACCAGATGGCTCCAAGTGATGATGCCTGGATGTGCTGGCTTGAGTTCGCGCCGGCAAGTCCCGACGCGAAGATGACAGGATCAAGCGTCATCGTTCCATAGCGCGCCATCACCTGCAGCGCTCCCCACTTGTGGGCGCCCGGATCGAACGCCTCCTTGGGGCGCACGCGCTCCCCGGCTGTCTCTCCGGTCAGGATGTAGGCGCTCGCCACCTGCCAGGCCGTATTGGTGACGGATGTGCCGACGTCTCCTTTCCGCACTGCCTGACGCGAACGGGCGTATTCGGAATAGACGCTGAAGCTCTTGTAGTAGTGGAAGACCTGCGGCGACACGCGCGTGTGCAGGCCGTCCGCGACCACGCCAGGCGCATAGGCGAAGTACGACTGCTGGTTTGCGGTCTTGAAAGAAGGAAGGGGGCCCTCCTGATCCTCCCGTGAACCCCCGAATCCGAACCCGAGCTTCTCCAGGAACGGTGTCCGCGCGGAAAAGAAGGGGTGCACGACACCGCGGGCGACAAGCTCCTTGCCGTTGTCGGTGTCGAGGTTCGGCGCCTGCGTGCCATCAACGGTGCCGTTGAAGACACCCACAACATAGCTGGCGTTGCCGCCAGCCAGATCGCCGTACACCTGGACGCCGACATCACGGCCAGGCACGAGATTCAACGTCAGGCCCCGCTCCATGAAGAGGACGTTGGCGTCACCGAGCAGCGTCTCGAAGCCGGACGGCGTCTTGTCCCGGCCGAACCGGACGTGCACGCGTTCGGACAGGCCCAGGTCAACGAAGGCATCGGACAACGTTGACGTGCTGCTGGCGAAATCGGGCACCAGGCGAAAGGTGAAGAACTTGGTAATGCGCCCCTGAATCGTCGTGCGGACCGTGCGCATCGTCAGCGTATCGGTCACGGTGCCTGGCACCGCTCCCACGGGCAGATCGCGACCGTCGAGGCGGATAAGGGCGCCGATTCGAACCTGATACTCGGCGTCGGCGGATTCAATCGTGAGGCCATCCGCCCAGTAGGCACGCATCGCACGTTGTCCTGTGGACGCAGGTGCTGGTGCGGGATCCGGCGCGGGTTCCCTCGACACGACAGGTGCAGGAGCGGGTGCTTGTGTGGCCGTGGCCGTTGACGTTTCAGCGCGCTGCGCAGACGCGATGGCCGGAAGGAAAACTAGCGAGAAAAGGAAAAAAAGGCGCCGCCCCATTCGCCAGCAACTATATAACACCGGCTTCGCACGGTAGACAGCTTCGACGTCCTGCGATAGACTTGGTCGGTTCGTCGGGATGTAGCGAAGCCTGGTATCGCGCTCCGTTCGGGACGGAGAGATCGCTGGTTCAAATCCAGTCATCCCGACCACTCCTCCCTCCTCATTCACACGGGTTCCTCGGCTCTTCGCCTGTCCGTCCGCAGGCCCGTGTTATAAGACCCTATGCCTATTTTCGAGTACGAGTGCCGCGCGTGCGGACACGAATTCGAACGGTTGGTTCGTCCGGGCGACGTCCTCGCCTGCCCTGCCTGCCAGAGTCAGGATCTCGAGAAACTGCTCTCGCTCTCGTCCGTGAGCACCCCCTCAACTCGCGCAACGGCCTTTCAGCAGGCCCGTCACGCCGGCCGGCCGCTGCAGCAGGAGAAGCAGCAGGCGGAGATCGACGAGATCAAACATCACTACGGCGAGAACGCCCTGACGCCGCTCAAGCCCGGTCCGCTCCGCAAGAAGCGCTAGCGCTCTTCGCGGATCATGTGCGGCAGGCTCTCCACGAAGGCGAGCGAGTCGTGCGCGGTCATGTCGGGTTGGAGGGGTGTGATCGAGACGTAGCCGTCGAGGACGGCCTGCCAGTCTGATCGGTCGTGAGGTTCCCACTGATTGGTCCCCTCTTCGATCCAGTAATACGGCTTGTGCCGCGGGTCCATCCGCTCGCTGACCATCGTGACGTGGTTGCGCTTCGCCTGCACGGTAGCCTTGAACCCTTTGTGCGGTCCGCGCGGCACATTGATATTGAGCAGCGTGAACGCCGGCAGGCCGCGCTGCAGCACCGCTTCGGCGAATACGGCGGCCGCCTCGGCAGACGGTCCGAATTCGCACTCATCCTTGACGCGTTGTGTCGACACGGCGATGCTCGGAATGGCGTGCAGTGCGCCCTCGAGTGCGGCCGAGACCGTTCCCGAGTAGGTCACATCATCGCCGAGATTCCATCCCTTGTTGATCCCCGAGACAATCAGGTCGGGCTGGCACTTCATCACGTGGGTGATGGCGATGTTCACGCAGTCAGTGGGAGTGCCGTCCACGGCAAACACGCCCGGCGCGATGGTGTCGATGCGGAGTGGTCGCCGGAGCGTGAGCGCGTGCCCTACGGCGCTCGCCTCCTGGATTGGAGCGACGACCGTGACATCTCCCAGGTGTCTGAGGGCATCGGCCAGCAGGCGAATCCCTTCGGAGTGCACGCCGTCGTCATTGGTCACGAGGATTCTCGGCATAGGAAGTTCCGATTGTACCTGTGCCGGTCCCGCGCCGCTCTTCCGCACGGAGTAAAATCGAATCTCGGCCACTGACATGATTGTCGACCAGTACGCGCGGCCCCTACGGAACCTGCGGTTGTCTGTCACCGATCGGTGCAATCTGCGCTGCAGCTACTGCATGCCCGAGCAGGATTACGTGTGGCTGCCCAAGGACGACATCCTCCACTTCGAGGAAATCGAGCGAGTCGTCGGGCTGTTCACGAGCCTGGGCGTAGACAAGGTTCGCTTGACAGGAGGCGAACCACTGCTCCGCCGCGATCTTCCGGCGCTGGTTTCCCGCCTCGCTGCCATGTCGGCCATTCGGGACCTGGCGCTCACCACCAACGGGGTGCTGCTTGAGTCCCAGGCCAAGGCCCTCCTCGACGCGGGTCTTCATCGCATTACGGTCAGCCTCGACACGCTCCGGCGCGACCGATTTCAGGCCCTGACCCGGAGCGATGAGCTACTCCGGGTGCTCGGCGGCATTTCGGCCGCCGCGCCACTCTTCCCCGGTCTGAAGATCGATTCAGTCATCATCCGCGGCGTGAATGACGATGAACTGCTGGACCTGGTGGCGTTCGCGCGCGGGCACGAGGCTGAAGTTCGCTTCATCGAATACATGGACGTGGGTGGCGCCACGGCCTGGTCGATGGACCAGGTGGTCTCTCGAGACGAGATGCTTGCACGCCTCAGTGCACACCACGGCACGATTGAGGCGATTGCCGAAGACGCCTCCGCACCGGCTCGCCGCTATCGCCTGCCAGACGGGACGATTATTGGCATCATCGCTTCCACCACGGCGCCGTTCTGCGAGGATTGCGACCGCAGTCGGCTGACGGCCGATGGGACGTGGTACTCGTGCCTCTACGGAGCCAGGGGCGTTGACGTGCGCGGGCCGTTACGCGCCGGCGCTACGAGCGAGATGCTCGAGACACTCCTGCGGACCACCTGGGAGGCGCGGCGGGATCGCGGCGCCGAGGAGCGTCTCGCGGCCGACCGGCGAACGCCGCTCATCCCGATTGACACGCTGCGGCGGGATCCCCACCTCGAGATGCACACGCGCGGCGGCTAGCCGTCAGCTTCGAGCCGTCGGTTCCGTGCAGTGCTCGTCGAAGGCGGCGGTGAGCGCGGCCGCGATCGTCGCGGCATCACGCGTTTCGATATCACGGCGGTGCAGCATCCAGAGCAGCTGACCGTTGCGCAGCAAGGCCACCGAGGGAGAGGACGGGGGATTGGGCGCGAAGTACTCGCGGGCACGCGACGTGGCTTCGACGTCATTGCCGGCAAAGACGGTCGCCACCAGGTCCGGGCGCCTGGCATGCTGCAGCGCCATCGCGATACCAGGCCTGGCCTTTCCGGCAGCGCAGCCGCACATCGAGTTGACCACGACCATGACCGTGCCGTCCGCCTTCACGGCCTGGTCGACATCCGCAGCCGTTCGCAGTTCGCGCACGCCTAATCTGGTCAGTTCGGCGCGCATCGGTGCGATGAATTGTTCTGGGTACATACGAGGATTGTACGCGGTCTTCGGGCTGGGGCTGGCGGCCGGGAGTCAGCCTCGCTATCTGGCGAGGGTCGGTCGCTTGGCGTTGACGAGCTGAAGGAACGCCTCGACGTACTGACGGGAAAACCGCCCCTTCTCCACCTCGTCGTGCAGATGCTGCACCGCCTGTTCGTTCGTCATCGCCTCCCGGAACGGCCTGCGGGACGTGAGGGCGTCGTACACATCGACGATCCCGATGATCTGGGCGAGGTGGGGTACCGCATCACCGCGGAGACCGTCCGGGTATCCGCTGCCATCGAGACGTTCGTGATGACTGCGAATGATCGGCCGGACGTCCGCGAGCGTATGCAGGGAGGCGCAGAGCCCCTCCCCGATTTCCGGGTGCTGCTGCATCAGTACCAGTTCGGCCGCCGTGAGCCGGCCCGGCTTCAGCAGCACCGCGTCCGGGATGCCGATCTTGCCGATGTCATGCAGGTATCCCCCACGGTGCAGCGCATCGAGGTCGATCTGCGGAAGTCCGAGCGCGCGACCCAGGGCGACCGCATGCGCCGCCATCCGTTCGCAGTGCCCGCGGGTGTCGGGGTCTCTCGCCTCGATGGTGAGAGCCATCGCCGTCAATGCCGCTTCGGCCGCGTCGATCTCGTCGAGCAGGCCCTTCATCCGCCACAAGGAGGCCACACGGGCTCGCAACTCATGGGGGTGCACCGGCTTCGAGAGGAACTCGTCCGCGCCGGCCTCTATGCCCCGGACGCGATCGGACATGTCCGAGAGCGCCGTGACCAGTACCACGGGGATGCGGCTCAGCGCCGGTTCGGCCTTCAATCTCCGGCAGAATTCAAGGCCGCTCATGCGTGGCATGGCGACGTCGCAAAGGATCACGTCAGGCTTGTGCGTCCGTGCGGCGGCCAGGGCATCGTCGCCGTCAGGCACGACGACAACGTCATGGCCATCGGCCGCCAGGAGCTTCCGGAACAGCTCCCGCACGCTGCTGTTATCGTCGGCGATGAGGACCCTGGCGCCTGATGGCGCTTTGGCATTGGCTTTGAGTTCGTTCACAGCAGCTCCAGACGGCAGCGAGAAGGCATTGGTAGGCGCCACCGGGCGGCCACCGCATCCTTCTATCGGGAGATCTGGATGTGAGGAATAGCGGCAGAAATTGCTGAGCTATGGGCGGCCGAGCCCCCGGATTGCCTCCAGCCGCGCATCGCGACCGCATGTGAAGCGGTAGAAGCGATATTGGACCGGATTCCTCCGGTGATAATCCTGGTGATAATCCTCAGCTGGATAGAACGGACCGGCGGCACTGATGGCCACCACCACGGTCTGACCTTGAAAACGTGCCTGAATACGTGCTTTCGAGGCTTCCGCGGCTGCGCGCTGGGCGGGCGTGTGTACAAAGATTTCCGGCCGATACTGCGTCCCTACATCGCAGAACTGCCGGTTGGCATTGAACGGATCGACGTTGCGCCAGAAGTGGTCCAGCAGCGTCTCATAACTCACACGTTCGGGATCGTAGAGGACCTGCACGGCCTCGGCGTGCCCGGTTCCGCCCCTCGACACACTTCTGTAATCAGGGTTCGGCAGGCTGCCTCCGGTGTAGCCTGAGGTCGTCGAGACCACACCGTCCAGCGCATCGAAGTCAGCCTCGGTGCACCAGAAACAACCGGTAGCAAAGGTTGCCGTGGCGAGGAGCCTTCCCGCTACCGGCGGCTGGGACGGGGCAGAATCGCCTGCCCC
>CANJYC010000003.1 GCA_947478985.1 Acidobacteriota bacterium
GCGGCAATGTGAATGCCGATGTTGACGAGGTGGTACCCCGTCTTCTCACACTCACCGACCGCGACGTTCGCGGCATACGACAGATTGACGAGCGGTTGCCCCGCAACCGGCGAATCGCGTGGCGGCGACAGCGCCGTCGCTATCTGCCGAATCTGTGTGTTGTTCAGGATCGAAGGGTCGTCGTCGAGCAGGAAGGGCCCGGCGAGGCTGTTGGCGTAGACGATCGCGATCGCTGCAATGATCAGCGCCGCTCGCCAGCGAAGGCCAGGGTTGCCCCTGACCTTCGCTGCGCTGTGTCTGCGTCGGGACGAGGCCACGATTAGAAATCGATCAGCCGTGTGTACTTGACGATCAGCGAGCGCCCCAGCGTGTCCTGCGGCGTGACCGACGTCCGATCGCGGCGGTCGTTGTAGACGATAAAGAACCCGGTGCTGCTGCGGTCGAGCAGCGCGAGACGGATGTTCGTGGAGAACTGTGCCGTCTGGCCGTTGTACTGCACCAGAGCCTGCAGATTGGCCATCGTGGTGAACGCATAGCTCGCCTTCACCGGAACCAGATTCGCGACAAAGGATCCGCCCGGCAGGTCGATGGCCTGCCGCGTCCAGCCCACAGAGCCAGTGACACGCGACCCGATGCGCGTTTCACCAATCAGTTCCAGGGCTTTGAAATCACCATCGTAGTAATGCCCGGTTCTCACGCGGACCGTGCCGGTCACCACCGAACTCGGATCGTGAAGATACTCGACGGCCTGCTGCCACCAGTCGTAATTACCACCGGGAATGTTCACGCGCCGCCCGTCTCGGTTATAGACCGTAAAGGCTCGCGTCGGACGATCCGACGCGTAGTCGGTGAACCATCCGAAGCGTCCGCCGCGCGACGGCTGAATCTCGAGCGGATGCAGATGCACGCTTGAGGACTGCAGCACGCCGTCCAGGCCGTAATACCCACTGGCGCTCGTGTGTGGCGAGAAACGCCGGATCCAGGGAATGTTCTTCGGCTGCGGCTGGAAGAACACTCGCATCTCCGGTCGGCGATAACCACGGCGTGGCAGGAAGCCGACTTCGGGATTGAAGCGGTCACCCACCTGCGAATAGCCGCCGGAGGCCGTCCAGAGAGTATTGGTGAAGCTGTAGAAGGCACGGCCGGCGTAGTCAGCACCGGTCGCACCGGGCGAATCGGTCCTGGCCAGGAAGGTCGAGATGCGCTGGTTCTTGCTCGCCTGCCAGTTGGCGTCGATGCCGTAGGTGCGGTTGTAGTTGTCCGTGCCGGCACGGTCGCCGGTGGCCTGCCGGTTGACGAGAATCGCGCCGATGCTGGACCGCCCCATCTCGCGCTGCGCGCGCACGACGCTGAAGTTGTTGGCGGTTGCGAGCGGTACGCCGTTCGCATCCTCGGAGTCTCTCGTCTGAATATTGAGCAGGCCGGTGTTCCACTTCCCGAGCTTGCCGCTCAGACGGGCACCGCCAAGGATATCGATCGGCTGTCCGGTCGCGCTCAGACCGATGCGCCGAGAGAAGAACAGATCAATGGCCTGCGGCTGTCCGAATTGGAACGTCGACGCGTTCTCCAGGAAGAAGGCGCGCTTCTCGGGGAAGAACAGATCAAATCGAGTGAGGTTCACCTGCTCCTCGTCGGCTTCCACCTGGGCGAAATCCGTGTTCACGGTGGCGTCGAGCGTCAGGTTCGGACGGATTCCCCACTTCAGGTCGGCGCCGACATCGCCGTTGCGATCGAGCTGATCCACGCGGCGGGTGTAGTCCTTGTTCGCCGAGCCGAGCGCGTAGGGAATCAGTTTCACGTCGCGCCGCGGCGGCAGGTCGAGACCCGACAACTTCGCGGCGAGCGACACACGATAGATGTCGGACCCGCGTGGAATCGGCGCGAGGTACACCTGCTCGTTCTTGTGGCGGATGTTCCGCATCACATTGATGCCCCAGGTGCGACCGGTGCCCGTGGCGTAGCGCAGCGTCTTGAGCGGGATCGCCATCTCCGACTCCCAGCCGCGCTCGGTAATCTGCGCCCGAACGGTCCAGTCGCCGTCCCAGTTTGAATTGAACGCGGTAATGCCGCCGCGCTGCGAGCTTGCTCCGGCTGCACCGGATGCCACACCGCTCGTCTGCCCTTCGCTCGCCACCTGCCCGTCGTACTCGATACCGAGCGGATTCGTGCCGAAGACGAACGCGTTCTGCGAATCGTTGAATGTATCGAGCGCGATGATGATCGAGTCGACATTGGTCAGCGCGGCGTCGCGCCGTGACTGCGCCGCGATGATGCGCGACGGGGTGGCGTCGAAGCAGATCACGCTGATGTACAGATTGCCACGTCCGATTAGCACGCGGACCTCTGTACGCTCTGACGCTGGCGCACCCTCCTGCGGATCCTGCTGCGTGAAGTTCGAGTACGGGGTGCTCCGTTCCCATGCCGCATCGTTGACACGCCCGTCAATGGTCGGCGCGGCCATACCGTCCGGGAGTTTCCCGGCCACCAGCCCCTGCGTCTGTGCGAACAGCGGCCGTGCGCCTGCCAGCGCGACGAGCAACGTCAGAACGAGTATCGAGACAGACCGCATTCTAAGCCCCCGCATCTAAACCGCCATCCGCTGCTGTAGTTCAGCGTCCACGGCATCCATGTACTGCTCCGTCGTGAGGAATGGCTGGTCGGCCTTGATCAGGATTGCGAGGTCCTTCGTCATCCGCCCCGACTCGACCACGTCCACGCAGACCTTCTCCAGCGTCTCGGCGAATGCCACGACATCAGGCGTGTTGTCGAACTTCCCGCGGTACTGGAGACCGCGCGTCCACGCATAGATCGATGCAATCGGATTCGTTGATGTCGGCTTGCCCTGCTGATGCATGCGGTAGTGGCGCGTGACCGTGCCGTGCGCGGCCTCGGCCTCCACCGACTTGCCGTCCGGTGACATCAGCACGGAGGTCATCAATCCGAGCGACCCGTAGCCCTGCGCCACGGTGTCCGACTGCACGTCGCCGTCGTAGTTCTTGCAGGCCCACAGATAGCCGCCGCTCCACTTCAGGTTCGAAGCAACCATGTCGTCGATCAGGCGGTGTTCGTAGGTCAATCCCTTCGCGTCGAAGTGGGTCTTGAACTCGGCGTCGAAAATGCGCTGGAAGGTGTTCTTGAAGGTGCCGTCATAAACCTTGAGGATGGTGTTCTTCGTGGACAGGTACACCGGATAGTTCCGCCCCAGCGCGTACGTGAAACACGCGCGGGCGAACCCCTCGATGGACGCATCGAGGTTGAACATCCCGATGGCGACACCGCCTCCCTTGGTCTTGATGACCTCGCGCACGATGCCAGGGCCGCCACCCTCAGGGGTGAAGCTCAGCGTAATGGTGCCGGCCCCGTCGAAATGGAAATCCTGGGCCCGGTACTGGTCACCGAACCCATGGCGGGCGACGACCACCGGCTTGTCCCAATGGGGGACGATCCGGGGGACGTTCCGGCAGATGATCGGCTCGCGAAAAATGGTGCCATCGAGAATATTTCTGATGGTGCCGTTCGGCGACCGCCACATCTGCTTGAGGTTGAACTCCTTGACGCGGGCCTCGTCCGGCGTGATTGTGGCGCATTTTACGGCCACTCCGTGCAGTTTTGTGGCCTCGGCGGCGTCCACGGTGACCTGATCGGCCGTCCGATCGCGCTCCTCGACCCCGAGGTCGAAGTACTTGAGGTCGATGTCCAGGTACGGCAGTATCAACTGCTCGCGTATGCGGTGCCAGATAATGCGTGTCATCTCGTCGCCGTCCATCTCGACGACGGGGTTCTTGACCTTGATCTTGGCCATTGGGCTCCTAGTCAGCAATTTCCCGGGGGGCAAACCTCGGATTATAGCGGGATCTATGAGATTTTGGCTGCGAGAGGTTTTAGGCATCGGGGTTGCTGTAAGCTGCTGACCGGAGGACGTTCGACATGGCGACAGGAACGATTAAGCGTCTCGTGCACGACAAGGGGTTCGGGTTCATCGCATCAAACGAGGGAGGCGGCGCGGAGTACTTTTTCCACACGTCGGCCTGCCGTGACGTCAGATTTGACGAGCTCCGCGAGGGGCAGAGCGTCAGTTTTGACGTAGGACAGGGGCCAAAGGGCCCACGCGCAGAGAACGTGCGGACTGAGTAGTTTCGTGTGGGTGTAGATCGTCTGCGTTCTCATCGCTGAGGACGCGGTGATGCAACCCTCAAGCGGCGAACTCGATCTCGACACGAGACCCGGCGGGTGCGGCGCACCCGCATCCGCCGGTGTCCCTTCCTTCAGGCTTAGGGTTACCGCGCCACCTGGTGGTGCCTGAACGCGCGGCGAATCTCGCTCAGCAGCCCCTCCGGCGTCACCGGCTTCCCTAGAAATCCCTCGCACCCTGCGTCAAGCGCCTCCTGAGGCGTCGGCGCGAACGTGTCCGCGCTGAGTGCAAGCACCGGTATGAATGCGGTCGCCGCGTCAGCCTTCAGTTGCGCCGTCGCGTCCAACCCGTTCAGCACCGGCATCGTCCAGTCCATCAGGACGAGATCGGGCGGCGACGCGATGGCCATCGCGACCGCTTCCTTGCCGTTCGCCGCATGGTCGACGTCGAATCCCCAGATGGTCAGCCAGTCGTGCCAGACATCCCGGATGTCCCGTGAGTCATCGACCACGAGCACCCGTCGCCGCCGAACGAAGGTGTCCTGCTCCATGGTTTCTGCTGAACAGCAGCATTGGTGCCAGCGGCCACGTGCACGAGATCGCGCAGGATTGCGCCGACATCGTGGCCATCACGATATTTGGGGCACGCGCTACCGTCGGGGCACCGACAGGGGTATCGACGAATCCGTAATCAGACGAGGCCGCCGAAGCACACGTACTTAATCTCGAGGAACTCCTCGATGCCGTATTTCGATCCCTCGCGGCCCAGGCCGGACTCCTTCACGCCACCAAACGGCGCGACCTCCGTGGAAATGATCCCCGTGTTAACGCCCACGATGCCGGACTCGATCGCCTCCGCCATACGCCACACGCGGCCGAGATCGCGACTGTAACAGTAGGCAGCAAGCCCGAACTCGGTATCGTTGGCGAGTGCGATGGCTTCCAGCTCGGTCGTGAATCGGAAGAGCGGTGCGACTGGACCAAATGTTTCCTCGCGCGCCAGTTTCATCGCCGGGGACACATCGACCAGCACTGTCGGCTCGAAGAATCGGCCTCCACGCACGTGGCGCTTTCCGCCAGTCGCCACGCGCGCCCCGTGGGCGAGTGCATCAGCGATGTGCTCTTCGACCTTGGCCACTGCCCTGTCGTCGATGAGCGGCCCCTGCGTGGCACCCGGCTCGAGTCCCGGCGCGGGACGGAGCCGCGTGACCGCTGCCACCAGCTTGGCGGCGAAAGCGTCGTAGACGCCGTCCTGCACAAGCAGGCGGTTGGCGCACACGCACGTCTGTCCCGTGTTCCGATACTTCGAGGCGATGGCACCGTCGACGGCAGCATCGAGATCCGCATCGTCGAAGACGATGAATGGTGCATTGCCACCCAGTTCCAGCGAGACCTTCTTCACCGTGGAGGCGCACTGCGCCATCAGGAGCTTGCCCACCACGGTCGACCCGGTGAACGAGAGCTTCCTCACGGCAGGATTCGATGTGAGCTCGCCACCAATCTGCGTCGCAGCGCCGGTTACCACATTGAACACACCGCGGGGAACACCGGCGCGCGCACTCAATTCCGCCAGCGCGAGCGCGGAGAATGGCGTCTGCGAGGCGGGCTTGAGCACTACCGTGCACCCGGCGGCAATGGCCGGCCCGACCTTGCGCGTAATCATCGCCAGCGGGAAGTTCCAGGGCGTGATGCACGCCACCACGCCTATCGGCTGCTTGAGGACCACGATGCGAGTGTCCCCGTTCGCAGCAGGGATAGTGTCACCGTAAACGCGCTTGGCCTCCTCGCCGAACCATTCCAGAAATCCTGCGGCGTACGACACTTCCCCGCGCGCCTCGGCCAGCGGCTTCCCCTGCTCGAGGGTCAGCAGGCAGGCCAGGTCCTCCTGGTGCGTGCGCATCAGATCGAACCAGGTTCGCAGCACTGCGGCCCGCTCCTTTGCCGATGTCGCGCGCCACGACGTCAGCGCCTGCGCAGCAGCATCAATGGCCACGCGCGTCTCGAACGCGCCGGCATCGGGCACCGTGCCGAGGATGTCGCCCGTGGCGGGGTCGTCAACCGGGATCGTGGCACCGGAGCGCGCAGCCACCCACTCACCGTCGATGTAACAGGCCTGACGGAAGAGATCGGGATCGGCGAGGGAGCGCATGGAAGGAGGGAAGGAGGGAAAAATGGTCGGGGCGACAGGATTCGAACCTGCGACATCCTGCTCCCAAAGCAGGCGCGCTACCAGGCTGCGCTACGCCCCGACCCTTCTAGTATCTCACGCCCGTGACGGGCGTGGCGGGCTTAGAACTTGAACTTGATCGTCTTCAGCACATCGGCCTGCGGCGGCAATTCCGTGCTGCCAGCTGGCCCTTTGTTATACGAAATGATGTATGCCAGGATGTCGGCCGACTGCTCCGGCGTGATCGTCCCCGGATCCGACTTCGGCATGGTCATGCGAATGGCGTCCCATACTTCGCTGACGTTCTTCCCATTCCAATAGCTCGTGAATTCCTTCCCGGTCAACGCCGGCGCGGGAGCCGCTTCCGGATTACCACCGGTCAGGTCCCTGAGGTGACACTCGATACAGTTCTTGGTGTACACAGCTTCCCCGCGGGCCGCCTGCGCCGCCGTGTAGACCGGTTCCGCTGTTGTCTTCCCCGCCTGTGCCGACAGCACGAGGCCGCCCCACATCGCTGCACCCATGACCGCCATGACCAAGATTTTCGGCTTCATATCCATACCCCCGACGTTGTCTCCACCATTACGCGAGAACCACGCAGATACCGAAGAAAAGTCTCACCGGATCCATTCTAGCAGCGTCCGGGCCGTCCGCAATCAGGCATGAACTCCAGGGGCTTCGTGACCGGTTCTGGTCACGTATTCCACATAGGACCCCAGGTACAAGTGCGGCTCGCTGTCCGTGCCGGACTCCCCGCCCAGCTCAACCACGCGGTTGCTGAGCCCGCGCAGGAACGCCCGATCGTGGGAGACGAACAGCATCGTCCCCTCGAAGTTCTTCAACGCCTCGATCAGCATTTCCTTGGTCGCCAGGTCGAGGTGATTGGTCGGCTCGTCGAGCACCAGGAAGTTCGGCGGGTTCAGGAGCAGCCGCGCCATCACCAGTCGCGTCTTTTCTCCGCCGGACAACGCACGGACCTTCTTGTCGATGTCATCACCGGAGAACTGAAAGGCCCCGGCCAGGTTGCGCAGGGCTCCGATGGATTCGGCCGGAAAGTCCTTCTGCAGCTGCTCCTCAATGGTGAGGTCCGGATCGAGAACATCGAGCGCCTGCTGGGAGAAATAACCCATCGTCAGGCTCGCGCCCAGCTTGATGTCGCCGGCATCCGGCGCCAGCACACCTGCGACCATACGAAGCAGCGTCGTCTTTCCAGCGCCGTTCTTGCCCATCACGCACCAGCGCTCACCACGCCGGATGGTCATGTTCAGGTGGTCGTAGATCACCCGCCGGCCGTATCCCTTCGACACGTCCTCGATGACGGCCACGAGGTCGCCCGACCGCGGCGGCGTCCGGAAGTCGAACTTCACCACGCGTCGCTTTTTCGGCAACTCAATCTTCTCGATCTTGTCGAGCGCCTTCACCCGGCTCTGCACCTGTGCGGCCTTCGCAGCATGCGCAGAGAACCGTTCGATGAAGCGCTGTTCCTTCGCCAGCATGGCCTGCTGGCGCGCGTAGGCCGCCTCGCGGTTGGTGTCGCGGATGCCCCGCTCGCGCTCATAGAAGTCATAGTTGCCGGAATAGACCGTGATTTCTCCGGAGTCAATCTCGGCAATCTTGCCGACGACGCGGTTCATGAACTCGCGATCGTGCGACGTCATCAACAGCGATCCGGGCAACGACTTGAGAAATCCCTCGAGCCAGATGATCGATTCGATATCGAGGTGATTGGTCGGTTCGTCCATCAGCAGGACGTCGGGACGGCCGAGCAGCACACGGGCCATCGCCACGCGCATCTTCCAGCCGCCCGAGAGCACGCCGACGTCGCCGTCGATCCGCTCGTCGTCAAATCCCAACCCGTGGAGGACTTCACGCGCCTGCGCCTCCAGGCCGTAGCCCCCGAGGTGCTCGTAGTCCTCCTGGACCTCACCGAAGCGCGCGAGGATGCGATCCATGTCATCGGCCTTCGCAGGGTCGGCCATCGCCACCTGCAACGCCTCGAGCTCGTGGTGCAGATCGCCCAGGCGCCCGCTGCCGGCGATGGCCTCGTCGAGCACCGAGCGTCCGGACATCTCCTCGACATCCTGCCGGAAATAGCCAACGGAGATCTTCTTCGGCACGGATACATCGCCTTCGTCGGGCGCTTCCTCGCCGACGATCATGCGGAACAGCGTCGTCTTGCCGGCGCCGTTTGGTCCGACGAGACCGACACGCTCGCCCGTGTTCAGCTGGAAGGAGGCATCAACAAAGAGCACCTGCCGGCCGTACTGCTTGGAAATTCTGGAGAACGAAATCATCAGGCGAGAAACTCTCCGCGGGCGACGAGCCGCGCTCGTCCTCCGCACTCTACGTGGGTAATGGCGTCCGGCACGCCAGTGATCGCGACATGGATTCGACTTGGGCGTCCCATGGCCACGCCCTGTGCGCTGACGATGCGCTGCGCTGCCTCGCCCGCCACCAGGCCGTGCTGCACGAGGTAACACCCGAGCGGCCCACTGGCACTGCCGGTGGCCGCATCCTCGGCGATGCCGAGGCCAGGCGCGAACATCCGGCTGTAGGCCGACGCCGGCGGCGCAAACGCGAACAGGAACAGCGGAAGGTCGATGCCTGTCTCCTTGCGAAGCCGTCCGGCCGCAGACGCGTCGCTGACGGCGCGGTCGACAGCCGCCACGTCGCGGAGGGGTACGATCAAATACGGAATGCCGCACGACACCGACTGAATTGGCAACGCTGCCAGATCGCGCTCGGGCAACCCGATGGCGCGTGCCACCGCCTCACGCATTTCGACCGGGACACCATACGTCGGGGTGAGCTGCGTCATCCTGGCAAAGCGAAGGTGCGGGCCGTCCCACTCCATCTCGACCGGCACGGGACCCACGCCGAGCCCGAACACGACCCGCGCCGAGCCCGGGGCGATCGTGCCGGCATGCGCCAGCGCGAAGGTACTGCCGATTGTCGGATGTCCCGCCATCGGCAATTCGGACTGAGGCGTGAAGATGCGCATCCGCACGTCGGTGTCCGGACGCTCGGCGGGCAGAATGAAGGTGCTCTCCGAAAAGTTCATTTCACGCGCCATCTGCTGCATCCGATCAGCCGCAAGGCCACGCGCGTCGAGAAACACCGCGAGCTGATTGCCCGAAAACGGCTCGTCCGTGAATACGTCGTAATGCAGATATGGAATCGCCACTGCCTACTGCCTACTGCCTACTGCCGACCCCCTACTTCTTCACCAGCCGGCGTCCGACGGCGAGCCCCAGATGGTACGCGCCTTCTTGCTGCAGCCACACGTGACGCGCGTGGTTGTCGGCCAGCTCGATGATGAGCATGCGCTGCGCCTCGGGCAGCGCGGCGGCAATCTGCTCGACGAGCGTTTCCTGCCGCTGGATATCAACTGACGCGAACAGCTCGTCCTCGTGCAGCGCCTGCAGCAGTTCCTCGTACTCGTCCTCGCATTGTTCTTCAGCGTCTGAAAATGAGGGGATGTGACGGATCTTGCCGTCGAGATCAATCTGTGCCGAGCAGCGCTCCGCCAGCTCCAGCAGGTCGTCAGACGTGGGCATGACCCTATGTTACAGGCTGGACGCGCGCTTCCGCTCGAGGAGCAGCGGACTCTGTTCGGCCGCGTCGCGCGCGAGGATACCCATCTTTGACTGCGACGCCTCGAGGTCGATGGCCAGGCCCTGCTGCCGCAGCTCTTCGCTCGTCGTCGGCCCGATCGATGCGATGACCATGCGTGAGAGCGCGGTCCGCAGTTCGGCCTCGAGTCCCAACGCTGTGGCCACCCGCATGAGGTGTACGGCCTGCATACCGGTGGTGAACAGCACCACGTCGAGCGCGCCGTCCACCGCCGCGCGAATGCCATTCTGAAGCGGCGCCAGATCCTCGGGGAGCGCCCAGCGATACACGGGCACGGCGGTCACGTGCGCGCCACGCGCCTCGAGCCCGCCCAGCAATTCTGGGTTCGATGCGCCGTATTCCTGCACGGCCACGTTGAGCCCCGCCAGCCTCGTCGCATCACCGGCCGCGACGACCGCCGCGTCGATCGCCGCCAGCAGTTCCCTCCAGGTGTTCGGCGCTGAGGCGGCGGCCCAGGGCAGGATCTTCAGCTCCCGCAGGACGGCCATCGGCTTCGGCCCGCGCACCGCCACCTTCACACGGCCGAGCGCGGCGACAAAGGCCTCCCGTAGCCCGGCGTGATCCACGACGTCGAGCAGTGCACGCGTGCCCACACCGGTGAGCAGCGCGACCATGTCAATGCGGCCGCCGATCAGCGCATCAGCGAAGGCGAGCGCCTGGGGATTGGAGTCGAGCGGGACCTCGCGCATCGCAGGAGCGGAACACGGGCGACCGCCGTACGTGGTTACGAGAGCCGCCAGCTCACGGGAGCGGCGGCTCTCAAGGATGAGGACCCGAAGGCCCTGGTAGTTCGGACCGGTCACTCCTGCGATCAGGAACGCGAGGAGCCGCCGTCCGCGTGCAGGTATGCTTCCTCGCCGTGGAGCGTCACGTCGAGACCTTCGCTCTCCTCGCCATCCGTGGCACGCAGCGGAATCACCAGGCCGACAAGCTTGAGCAGCACAAAACTCGCGACTGCGCTGTACACCATGACGGCGCCAATCGCTGTTATCTGCGTGATGATCTGGCCCGGATTGCCAAACAGCGCACCATCGGCCAGGCCGTTCAGAGCCTTGTCCGCAAATACGCCAGTGAGAAGCGCGCCCACCGTACCGCCCACACCGTGCGCAGCCACCACGTCCAGCGAGTCATCAAGCGACGTCTTCACACGAATCTGGAGGGCAATGTAACTGGGAATCGCCGCGATCGCACCCAGCAGGAGCGCATGCGAGGGGCTGATGAACCCGGCCGCGGGAGTGATGGCCACAAGGCCCACCACGATGGCCGTGGCCGCACCGACCGCGGTCGCCTTGCCTGACCGCGCCAGGTCGAGGAACGTCCACACGACGAGGGTGCCGGCCGGCGCGAACATCGTGGTCGCAAAGGCGAGGGCCGCAATCGGACCCGCAGCAAGTGCGCTACCGGCATTGAATCCGAACCACCCGAACCAGAGCAGTCCCGCGCCGAGCAGTACGAAGGGCACGTTGTGAGGCAAGAGCGACGATGACGGGTACTCCCGCCGCTTGCCGATGACCAGCGCAGCGACCAGCGCGGCGACCGCCGCATTCACGTGGACCACGGTGCCGCCGGCGAAGTCGAGGGCGCCCATCTTCGCCAGCCAGCCGCCGCCCCACACCCAGTGCGCGACGGGGGCATAGACAACAAGCGACCAGAGCGAGATGAATGCGATGTAGGCCGAGAAGCGCATGCGCTCGACGATGGCGCCGGAAATCAGCGCGGCGGTAATGATCGCGAAGGTTCCCTGGTAGGACATGAACAGGTAATGAGGGATCGTCCCCTTCGCCTCCAGTCCCACGCCATAGAGAAAGGAATTTGACAGATCACCCACCCAATCGTTCCCGGCCGTGAAGGCGAGCGAGTATCCGACCACGGCCCACAGGGCGCCCACAAACCCCAGCGAGATGAAACTCATCATCATGGTGTTGAGCGCGTTCTTCGACCGGACCAGGCCACCATAGAAAAACGCCAGGGCCGGCGTCATCAGCAGCACCAGTGCCGTCGAGATCAACATCCATGCAGTGTCGGCTTGATTCATTCCTGCTCCTTCGCAGAGTGATAGACGCGGACTCGCCCCACACCGACTGAGCAATCAGGGTGCCACGCCCCTGGCCTCGTCTGGGTGGGCATAGGCTGTAATTTCCTTAATGATTCTCGATTCTTAGATCAGTAAAAGCGACGTTTCTGTTTCCTTTTCAGACGCATAGACATAATTGTCCGCTGCAGGCCCGGCCCACCTGATGATGCTCGAATAACCAGACATTTCTGTTTGTATTTCAGGCACTATCGCCATCTTTGTCGATAATCTGAACCATCACACCCCAACGGTTGACAGCTCCCCAGAACGACCGTGCCTCTATGGTTACGCGCGGAGTCCGGCATAATGTTGTGAGCATTGGACTTGCACATGCCTTTGTCCCTCCGCCTTGCCGCGCTGGCGCTGATCCTGTGCTGCCCGGCCCATACCCTGGCGCAGGACGCGCAGGCCCCGCCTGTCGACCCCCAGCCGTCGTTTGAGACCTGGCTCGCGGACTTTATGACCGAAGCCAGAAGCAAGGGCTTCGGCGACGAGCTCCTCTCGGCCACCGTTGCCAACGTCACCCCGCTGCCGACTGTCATTACCGCAGACCGCACCCAGGCCGAACTGGCAGTTGGCTTTGCCAGGTACCTCGCCACGCGTGTGACGCCGCCGGTCATTCGGCGGGGGCGCGAACTGGCGCGCCAAGAGCGCAGCGTTCTGCGCGGCATCGAGAGAAGATTCGACGTACAGCGCCGCTTTCTTCTCGCCATCTGGGGCCTCGAGTCGCGCTATGGTCGCGTGACGGGCCGCACGCCGATCTTTCAGGCGCTCGCCACGCTCGCATGGGAACCGCGCCGCGCCCCGTTCTTCCGGGGACAGCTGTACGACGCACTGACGGTTGTCGCTAACGGATACATCGACGCGGCCTCAATGACGGGCTCATGGGCGGGAGCGATGGGGCATCCACAGTTCATGCCCTCGAGCTACCTGCAGTACGCGATCGACCAGGATGGCGATGGACGGCGGGACATCTGGCGTTCGAGCGCCGACGCTCTGGCCTCGATTGCGAACTACCTGAAGGGCTCCGGCTGGAACGGTGACGAGACGTGGGGACGCGAAGTCCTGGTGACGCCCGCCGTTCGCGAGAAGATCGCAGCCGCCGTACCGCGCCGCACCGACGGATGCTATGCCATGCGTAACATGACCGAGCGGGTGCCGCTGACGGAATGGCGACGGCTAGGCGTGCGCCTGAAGAACGGACGCCCACTGCCGCGCGCCCGGGTCGTCGCCGGGCTCGTCGAAACCGACGACCGGAGCTTCCTCGTCTACGAGAACTACGACGCGATCCTTCGCTACAACTGCGCCCACTACTACGCGCTCTCTGTCGCGCTCCTCGCCGACCGCCTGCAATAAGCCGAGCGCCACGCCTGGACCGACGTGAACGACCCACACTTCGATTCATCTGATCCGCGGCGTGCGGGGTGGCAGGCGCAACTCGTCGGCCTCCACGCCGTGTATTCCACGCACAGCATCGGCGACGTACGCGCCGTGCTCGCCCGCGCCGATGAGGCCGCGGCCGAAGGGCGCTGGGCCGCCGTCATGGTTGCGTATGAAGCCGCACCTGCGTTCGACGCCGCACTGCGGACGTCCGCACCCGCCCCGGATCTCCCGCTCGTCTGGGTTGCCGTGTACGACCGGGCCGACATTCTCGCACCGCCAGCGGCGACCTCGGAAACCGGCACGAGCGCGCTTGATGCGCACGCAACCGTCGCGTGCGATGAATACGTGCGACGCGTCGGCATCGTGCAGGAGCGCATCCGCGAGGGCCTCACCTACCAGGCCAACCTGACATTTCCGCTCGAGGCACCGGTGCCCGCCGAACCCAGCGCCCTCTACGTGTCACTGCGTGACGCGCAACAGGCCGCTTACTGCGCATCGCTCGACTTGGGGCGCTTCCTGATCCTGAGCTTCTCGCCGGAACTGTTCTTCGAGCGGACCGGCACTCAGCTGCACCTGCGCCCGATGAAGGGCACGGCACCGCGCGGCCGGTGGCACGACGAGGACCTGGCCGTGGCGGCCCAGCTCCGCGACTCCGCAAAGGCGCGAGCCGAGAACGTGATGATCGTCGACCTCCTGCGAAACGACGCAGGACGACTCGCGCGTCCGGGCTCGGTCCGCACGCCGCACCTCTTCACCCTCGAACGCTATCCGACGCTCTGGCAGCTGACGTCAAGCGTCGAGGCGGAGATCCCAGCCCGTACCACCATCGTCGATATCTTCGCGGCGCTCTTTCCGTGCGGATCGGTGACCGGCGCACCGAAGATCAGCACGACGGCCCTGCTGGCCGAGCTCGAGGCGCGTCCGCGTGGCGTCTACACAGGCGCCATCGGCCTCGTCCGTCCGGGTGGTGACTGCACGTTCAGCGTCGCCATCCGCACCGTGGTTGTCGATCGCGAGTCCGGCACGTGCACGCTCGGTGTCGGCGCCGGCATCACCGCCGACTCGCACGCGGAGGAGGAGTATCGCGAGTGCGTGCTGAAGGGCACATTCGCGACCGCCACATCACCCCTCGCCCACCCGCCCTTCTCTCTGCTCGAGACGATGCGGCTACAGGACGGGATCATTTCGCGTCTGGAACGCCATCTGCGGCGGATACGGGCCTCGGCGGACTACTTCGGATACGACTGGGACGACGCGCGCGTGGCGGAGGCGATCACACGGGCGCGAGACGCTCACGCAGGAGGACTCTGGCGATTACGCCTGCTCATCGACGCCAGTGGTGCACCAACAGTCACCTGCAGCGCCCACGAAGACGAACCCGGACGCCGGTGGCGCGTGGCGCTCGCGGACACCTCGTTCGACGACCGGAGCCCGTTCCTGTTCAACAAGACCACGGCGCGCGGCGTCTACGACGCGGCACGACGTCAGCGGCCGGATGCCGACGACGTGCTGCTGCAGAACGCCCGCGGCGAGATCACCGAGTCGACCATCGCCAACGTCGTCGTGGAATTGGATGGCGCTCGGGTGACGCCGCCGATAGCCTGCGGACTCCTCGGCGGCATCGCGCGCGAGGAGGCACTCGCAAGAGGCGAGATTATCGAACGCGTCATCACCAGGGCGGACCTGGCGCGGGCGTCTCGCGTCTGGCTGCTCAATAGCTTGCGAGGCTGGCGCGACGCCGACCTGATCGATTGATCGCCCTCAACGGCTGATCGGACCGCGCTACTGTGACCAGCCGGCGATCTCGTCGATCCGGTGCGCAAGCGCAAAGTCCTTCTCCGTAACACCGCCCGCACTGTGGGTGGAGAGGGACACTTCGATCGACGCGTACTTCAGCAGCAGATCCGGATGGTGGTCCGCGGCCTCGGCGGCGTAGCCAATGGCGTTGGCAAGCATGAGCGTCGCTCCCCACGAACCCGTGGCGAACCGCGCTCGAATCACGCCATCCACATGAGACCAGGCGGGCATCTGGCTGAGCTGTCGCGCTATCTCATCGACCGTGAACGTCATGGCCGTTCCTCACTTTCCTTCCAGGGTCACGCTGTTAAGCTGCGCGAGGTCGTCGCCATCGAGATGAATGGCGGCGGCGCCGATGTTCTCCTCGAGATGGTCCGCCTTTGAGGTGCCTGGAATCGGCAGCATGGCCGGGGACCGGGCCAGCAGCCAGGCAATTGCCACCTGCATCGGCGTCGCGCCGTGCTTCAGAGCGACGCGGCTCAGATCGGCGTGCCCGGCGAGTGCCCCGGCGGCCAGCGGATACCAGGGGATGAACGCGATGCCCTCGCGCTCGCAGTATTCGACCACGTCCTCGTAGGCGCGCTCGCCGACGTTGTATTTGTTCTGCACCGAGGCAACTGGCAGTGTCGTGCGCGCGCGTTCGATGGCGGCCACATCCACTTCTGACAGCCCAATCAGGTTGATCTTTCCAGCACGTCGCAGGTCCGCGAGGACGCCGAACTGATCGGCCTCCGGCACCTCGGGGTCGATGCGATGCAGTTGATACAGATCGATGCGGTCCACGCGAAGGCGCGTCAGGCTGCCGTCACACGCCGAGCGCAATCGTGCCGGATCGCCATTCATCTTCCACTTGTGCGGGCCTGGTCGCAGGAGCCCGGCCTTAGTGGCGATGACGACTCCGGCAGGATACGGGTGCAGCGCCTCCGCGATGATCTCCTCGGAGACATCCGGGCCGTATGAATCGGCAGTGTCGATGAAGGTGACGCCGAGGTCCAGCGCCCGGCGCAGCACCTGCCGGCAGCCGTCGCGATCGGCCGGCGGCCCGAAGATGCCGGGGCCGGTCAGGCGCATCGCGCCGAATCCGAGACGATTGACCGTGAGCGCCCCCCCCAGGGTGATCGTGCCGCCGGGTTGATGCATGACGAGATTGTACAGGGCGTGCCAGAGGATGGTTGGGGCTGCACACGCGAACGCGGCAGCGACTGCCGCTGTCGATGGCGATATCATTTTCATCGTGACTTCTCTCGTCCGGCCTCACGAGCGCGACGACAACGACCCGGACAGCCTGCGCGTACGCCTGGCCGAGCTCGACGCCGCCCTGATAGAGCGCAGTGCCGAACTCGTCCGGGTGAAGGCGGAACTCCACGCATTTAGAACTGAGTACCGGCAACGCGTCGGCTCGCTGCACGAGCAGCTCGAACGGCTGGAGCTGGAGATTGCCGAGGCGGAACTTGGCGAGTTGTCGAAACTCGTGGAGGCCGGCGCAGACAGCCAGGCTGGCCCGAATGAGAAATCCGACGGCGCACGAGCCGAGGCACTGCCCCGCTTCACGTCTGACGCCGTGCGCAGGCTGTTCCGAGACGTCGCAAAGGTCATTCATCCAGACCTCGCTCGCGACGACCTCGCCCGAGACCGGCGACACGCGCTGATGATCGAGGCCAACCGGGCGTATGCCATGGGCGACGAGGAACAGCTCCGCTGGGTCCTTCAGGCGTGGGAACGAAGTCCTGAAGCCGTCCCGGGGAGCGATCCCGAGGCAATGCGCCTGCGGCTCCTTCGCCGTGTGGCGCAGATCGAGGAGCAGATGGACCTGCTCGCCAGTGAACTGGCGGTACTGACGGACTCGCCCGTGTGGAAGCTGAAAGCGATGGTGGACGCCGCAGCGGCCAAGGGCAAGGACCTCGTGCGCGAGACCGTGGCGCGCCTGAAGCGGGACGTCTTGGCGGCCACGAATCGCCTGGATGCGATGAGGCCACCTCAGTGACCAACCCAGTGCGGCCTGTCCACACTCCTTCGTGAGCCGGGCCACAAGAGCGAAGTCCGCGGGTTCTACCCTTTCCCCCGCCGCAGGTCATCAGCCAGGATGATCGCCTCCGCGATCTCCTTCTTGGTTTTCCGACGCTGGCGACTCTGACGCTGGATGGCGAGGTGGGCTTCCTCCTCTGTCATGCCGGCGTCGCGCTGAAGGATCGCCTTCGCGCGGTCGAGGAGCTTCCGTGTTTCGAGCTGCTCGCTGAGCTCGCTATTCTCCTCTTCGAGGCGCGCCATCTCGATCTCGGCGCCCACGAGAAATCCGATCATCGAGATGAGCTGGATCTCACGTTTGCTGTGCGTGTGCGGCTGGCGGTGCTGCACGTTGATCACGCCGACGAGCTTGCCGCGGCTGATGACGGGCACCGAGAGGAACGCCTCGAAGCTGTCCTCCGGCAGATCCTGAAACATCTGGAAGCGTGGATCCTTCGACGCATCGTGGCTCACCACGACGGGCTCCTGGTGCTCGGCCACCCACCCGGTGATCCCTTCGCCGACTCGTAGCTTCAGGCGATCGACCGCCTCGGGGTGCGGGTTCTTCGAGGCGCCCAGCACGAGTGTGTCGCCGTCGAGTACGTAGACGAAGCAGGAATCGCACCGCACGGCGGCCGTGACGAAGGTGACGACGCGCGCCAGCACGGTATGAAGCGGATCGGCGGCGGCAATCAGGCTTCCGATCTCATGAAGTACGTCGATATCCGAAGAGGTCGTCACTGAGGCTTCATTATCGACCATGACCACACCCTAGAGTGGAGACGCCGTTGTGTACTGCATGGGGAGTCGCCCGTCACTGTCGAGTACTGGACTGACGCTGCGCAGACGGACGACCACGATGTGCAACCACAGCAGGCTCCACGCGGTCAGACCGAGGAGCGGCACGAATGCCATCTGCGGGATCCCGCTCCAGCGCCCCAGTGCGCCGAAGGCCGGCGGCAGGAAGAAGCCGCCAAGCGCACCCAACATACCGACCACTCCGCCAACGGCGCCGACATCATTCGGGAAGTAGTCGGGAATGTACTTGTAGACCGACGCCTTCCCGATGCCCATCGCACACCCAAGCACGAACATCAGGCCGGCAAACGCCCATATGCTCAGCCGGTAGCTGAAGCTGAATGGCGCACCTCCCCCGGCCGGCTGCAGGTCTGCCACGAAGGTGCCGTTGGGCAACGCCAGCACGAACAGCGTGCAGGTCATGATCGTGAACACCGTATAGGTGACGCCGCGCGGACCCCAGCGATCCGCGAGATAGCCGCCCAGCGGACGCAGAAGGCTGGCGGGCAAAATGAATGTCGCCGCCAGCAACGCCGCGGTCGAGAGCGGCACCTTATAGGTGTCGACGTAGAACTTGGGCAGCCAGGCCGACAGTGCCACGTAGGCGCCGAAGACGACGACGTAGTAGAGGCTGAAGCGCCACACCCGCAGGTGACGCACCGGTGCGAGGGTGTCGCGCATGGACCGGCCACGGCCGGGCATCCGATCGGGCCTCGGGCAGAACGCAAAGATCGCCACCGCCATCAGCACCAGGAGTGCCGCATACAACGCCGGGATAAAGCGCCAGCCGCCGGGTATCACGCCACCGAGATAACCCGCAGCCGGCACGAAGGTCAGCACACTCGGCACGAGCACGATCATCAGCTTCGTCCCGGCCGCACCGACATTGCCCGCACCGAACACACCCAGAGCCGTGCCGGTATTCTGGCGCGGGAACCACGCGGTGTTCCAGGCGATGCCGGCCGAGAAGCTGTTGCCGGCCAGGCCAAACAAGATCGCGCACACCAGCAGCTGACCGTAGTTCGTGGCATGGCTGAACAGGTAGGCCGACACGGCCGCGACCAGAAGCAGCACGCCGAAGACCAGGCGCCCGCCGTACTGCTCAGCCCAGATGCCGAAGTTGAGCCGCAGGACGGCACCCGAGAGGATGGCCGTCGCAATCAGCCACTCAAGCTGCGTATCGGTCAGTCCCATCGACTGACGAATGGGAATGCCGAGCACGCCCAGCATCATCCAGACATTGAAAAGCAGTGTGAACGCGATCGTGGAGAGCCACAGCACGCGGTGGCGCGAGTTCGCCTCGGTCAGCATGCCTTCCTCCCGCTGTTCATGCGCAGCAGGATCTCGCCTTTGCGCTCCTCAACGCCGTACACCATGAGGCACTCGCCGTGCTCTGCCCCGGCCCCGTCCTGCAGATCGAACTTGTGCGAATGGAGCGGACAGATCAGCTGACCCGCGCCCATCACGCCTTCCGACAGCGGCCCCTGCCGATGCGGGCACCGGTTCTGTGTCGCGAACAACCGGCCGTCCCGTTGCCGGAACACGGCAATCTCCTCCGCGCCGACGACATAGCAGCGGCCCTGCCCCAGCGGAATACGGCTGACGCTGCCCAGATTGACCATGGACGTTTCGATCGTTTCAACCATTGTTCTCTGCGACCTCCAGTGTGTAGGCCAGCTCGGCCTCGTTGAATTGCGCGTGATAGGCCGGCCGCTGGGCCTCCTGCCACGGATCGCGATAGGCATCGACGGCCTTCTGGATGCTGGCGTCAAGCTGGGCGCAGATGCCCAGGCTGTCCTCCACCAGAATCTTCCGCAGGTTGTCGACGCCGATGCGTTCGAGGAAGTGGTAGGTGCGTTCCAGATACCGGCCGTGCTCGCGGTAGTACTGGATGAAGCGCCCGACTGTGGCGAGCACCTCGTCCTGCGTGGCGACCGTGCAGAGCAGGTCGCCCTTGCGAATGGTGCCGCCGGCGGCGCCGCCCACGTAGATCTCCCATCGGCCACCCTCGATGGCCACCGCACCGATGTCCTTGACGAGGGCCTCGGAACAGTTTCGCGGGCAGCCCGCCGTCGCGAGCTTCATCTTGTGCGGCGATTCAATGCCCTGGAAGCGGCGCTCGATCTGCTGCGCCATCCCGATCGAGTCGCCTACGCCGTAGCGGCAGAAATCAGTGCCCACGCAGCTCTTGCAGGTGCGGAAGGATTTTGTATACGCGTGACCGCTCGGCATCCCGAGGTCCTTCCACACGCCCGGCAGGTCGTCCTTCTTGATGCCGAGCAGATCGATCCGCTGACCGCCAGTGAACTTGACCATCGGCACGCTGTACTTCACCGCGACCTGCGCGATGCGCATCAGCTCGTCGGCAGTCGTCACGCCGGCATAGATGCGCGGCACGACCGAGAAGGTCCCGTCCTTCTGGATGTTGGCGTGCACGCGATCGTTGATGAACCGGGCGTCGCGCTCGTCGTCGTACTCGCCCGGCCAGAGCGTCTTGAGGAGCGAGGCCAGGCCCACCTTGCTGCCGGGATCCTCGACGCCACCCGCCAGTTCCTGGAACACCGCACTCACGGACTTGAGTCCGCGGCTCCGGATCTCGGCCACAAGCTGCGACTTCTCGAGCGGCACACCCGGCACGTAGTAGTGCTCGGTGGGGTCGTAACCCACCTCGCCGAGATAGGCCTCGAGCAGTTGGGCCACCAGCCCCTTGCACGAACCGCAGCCAAGGCCCGCCTTGGTGCAGGCGCCGACCTTCGTCACGCTCTTGCACCCTTTGGTCTCGATGGCCTCCACGATCTGACGCTTGCTGATGCCGTTGCAGTTGCAGATCTGCGCGTTGTCCGGCAGGTCCGATGCCTTGAGCAGCGCCACGCCGGTCGGAGACCCAAAGAACAGATCCGCCCTGCGATCCGGCACCGCGCTGCCGGCCATGAACATCTGCATCAGCGTGCTTGCCGCTTCGGTTTCACCAAGCAGAATCGCACCGGCGATCCGGTCGTTGCGCACGATCAGCTTCTTGTAGATGCCGAGCCTCGGCTCGCGATAGACGACGACCTCGTCGCCTTCATCAGCGGACCGGGTCTCGCCCATCGAGGCCAGCTCCACGCCCATGACCTTGAGCTTGGTGCCCAGCTTCGAACCGAGATACGCGGCATTCGCATTAGTCCCGGTGATCACATCGGCCAGCACGTTTGCCATCCCCCAGATGGGTTCGACGAGACCGTAGGTCGCACCGCGGTGCTCGACGCACTCGCCCAGCGCGAAGATGTCTGGATCGCTCGTCTGCATCTGGTCGTTGCAGACGATGCCCTTGTTCACCGTCAGGCCGGAGGCGGTAGCGATCTCAGTGATGGGGCGGATGCCGGCGCTGACCACGACCATGTCCGTGTCGAGGCTCGTTCCATCCGCGAAGTCCAGTCGCGTGACCTGGTCGCCCGATCGGATGATGCGGGTGGTGATGGTGTTCGTGAGCACCTTCATGCCCATCCCGCTGATAGTGGCGCGCAGCATGTCGCCCGACTCGGTGTCGAGCTGGGCCATCATCAACTGCGGGGCGGCCTCGAGCACGGTCACCTCCACCTCGTGCGTCAACAGACCGCGCGCCGCTTCGAGACCCAGCAGGCCGCCGCCGACGACCGCAGCGCGCCGACGGCCCTTGGCGTAGTCCGCAATGCGGTCGCAGTCGTCGATCGTCCGGAAGAGAAAGGCGCCCGGACCATCAAAGCCATCGATTGGTGGCACGAACGGCCGCGCCCCGGTAGCGATGATCACGTGGTCATAGGGCGCCTCAATCAGCGCCGCGCCGCCTTCGGCCGCCGCGTCGGCGGCATAGGCGAGCGCATCCTTCCTCAACGGCGCGCCGATGACCACGCGCCGCTCACGGTCGATGCGGGTGGCCCGCACGCCGGCATGGAGCGTGATGCCGTGCTCCTCGTACCACGCCAGCGGATTCATGAAGATGTCCGCCGCGGCCTGGCTGCCATTGAGCACGTTGCTGAGGAGAATGCGGTTGTAGTTGCCGTAGATCTCCGCGCCGAACATCGTGATCTCGAAGCGCCCGGGTGCCCGCTTCAGGATTTCCTCGACGACCCTGGCACCTGCCATGCCGTTACCGACCACTACCAGGCGTGTCATCGCGCACCTCCGCCAGCCCGCTCCACGCGGACGGCCGACTGCTTGTAATTGGGCTCCCGTGACATCGGGTCGAACGCGCTCTGCGTCACCTGGTTCGCGTTGGCCTCGGCGTAGTGAAACGGCACGAAGATCTGCCCGGGGGCCACGGTCTCAGTGATGCGCAATTCCACGCTCCGCACCCGGCCACGGCGCGAGACCACATCGACCTTGTCTTTCGCTCTCAGGCGCAAGGCCCGCGCATCGCGCGGGTTCATCTCCACCCAGGCGTGGGGCGAGAGCCGTTCGAGAATCGGCACCTGCCCTGTCTTCGTGCGGGTGTGCCAGTGCTCCACGGTTCGCCCGGTGTTCAACACGAGCGGATAGTCTCCGGTGGGCTGTTCCGGAAATGGCTCCCACTGCACCGGCAACAGGGCCGCGCGGCCGTCGGCGGTCTGGAAGTGACCGTCGCTGTACAGCCGACGCGTGGCGGCCGGGTCGGTGGCACCGGCCGGGAACGGCCACTGAATGCCGCCGTGTTCCTCGATGGCCGCGTAGGTCATCCCCGAGTAGTCGCAGAGGCGTCCTGCTGACAGGCGCGCCCACTCCGTGAAGGCATGCTCGGGCGTGGTCCAGCCGGGAAACAGTTCCTCGCGCACGCCGAGCACGTCCGCGACGTTGAGGAAGATGTCGAAGTCGCTGCGCGCCTCGCCAGGGGGCGCAACCGCGCGGTTCACCTTGCTCACCCGTCGCTCGGAGTTGGTATAGGTCCCCTCCTTCTCGCCCCAGATCGCCGCGGGCAGCACCAGGTCCGCCAGCGCCGTCGTCGGCGTCGGGTGGAAGCCGTCCTGGACCACAAGGAACTCGAGGCCCTCGAGCGCCTGCTGCAGGACGCCGAGGTTGGGAAACGAGACGATCGGATTCGTGGCGATGATCCAGAGCGCGCGGATGCGCTTGTCGAGCGCCGCTTCGATGATGTCGGGATACGCGAGGCCGCGCTTCGTCGGAATTCGTTCGACCGGCACGTTCCAAAGCCGTGCGACATCTGCACGATCCGCCGGCTCCTCAAACTTGCGGTAGCCGGGGATGCTCGATGCGAACCCGGCCTCGCGCGTCCCCATCGCGTTGCACTGCCCGGTGATCGAGAACGGAGCGGCGCCGGTGCGCCCGATGTTCCCGGTGATGAGCGCCAGGTTGTTGATGGCGTTAACGGTTTCGGTTCCCTTCGTGCTGTGGTTCACGCCCATCGTCCAGCCGATGAACGCGGACTTGGCCTGCGCGTAGAGCCACGCAGTCCGGCGGATGGCGTCGGGATCGAGACCCGTGATCGCGGCGACCCGCGTGGGGGTGTAGTCGCGGACCGATTCGCGCAACGCCTCGAAGCCTGACGTGTGCTTCTGGATGTAGCGCCGGTCGACGAGATCGTTCTCGATGATGATCTGAATCAGCCCGTTGAGCAGCGCCAGGTCCGACCGCGGCTTCAGGGGTAGATGGAGATCGGCCATCATCGCCGTCTTCGTGACGCGCGGATCGACGACCACTACGGTGGCTCCCGCATTGCCTTGGAGCCGATGGCAGAGAATCGGGTGGTTCTCGGCGATGTTGGCTCCGATCAGGATGACGACCTCGGCGGTGGTGAGATCCTCATACGCCCCGGGCGGGCCGTCGCTGCCGAACGAGCGCTTGTAACCCGCCACGGCGGTCGACATGCAGAGCGTGGTATTGCCGTCGTAGTTGGATGTGCCGAGACCGAGCTGGACGAGCTTCCCGAGCGTGTAGAACTCCTCGGTCACGAGCTGACCCGTGCTGATGACCCCAACTGCCTCACGCCCGTAGCGGACCTGCACCTCCAGGAACTTCGCGGCCATGGTGCGCAGCGCCTCGTCCCACGACACGCGTTCGAGTCGGCCGTTGCGCTTCAGCATCGGATACTGCGCACGGTTCGTGGCCGCGAGCGTGTGGTGCTCGGAGAGCCCCTTCGGGCAGAGCTTGCCGAGATTCACCGGGTGATCGGGATTGCCGCGCACGCTCACGGCGCGTCCGTCCTTCACGCCGACGAACATGCCGCACCCGACCGAACAGTAGCCGCAGGTGGTCGCCACCCAGCGGTCCGGCACCTTCTGCACCGACACGTAGCCCGATTGCGGATCGGCGCTATAGGCATAGCGACCCGCGTCGGTGTCGAGACCAATCAGGCGTTTCAGGTTCATGCGGCCTCGCTTCCCATCGGCATGTACGGCGTGGTCATGTGCTTGGGCACGACGCTGACAAAGAACAGGTAGCGCCCGAGGATTTCTCCAGCGAGAGCGAGGGCCAATGCCGCACCCGCTACCAGCCAGCCGCCGCCGACGAGCGGCAGGACGATGCCGCCGAGCGCCAGCAGGACACCACGCAGGAGAAAGCGGGAGGCGAGGACGGTGCTGAGCAGGCGCGCTGTGCCTCGAAGCTCGATGCTGTCGGACGCCGTGAGCCTGATGAATCGCAGCGCGAGCAGCACGAGTTGCGCCCCCGCCAGCGTCGCAGCGGAGGCCGCCAGCCAGCGCGCATTGCCAACGCCCACAGCCGCGGCGAAGAGCGGTCCGAGGACCGCGGCCGTGAGGTTGAACTGCACGACCGTGAACGCGGTGTTCCACGCCGGCCGCGCGGGCACGCGGTAGATATAGGCCGACGCGGTCACGCCGCCGACGCCGAGCAGCAGCGTGAGGGCGCCCAGCCAGGCACCCCCGCGCCAGCCGAACCAGAGCCCGGCGGCATAGAGGGTCGCGACCGCGGAGAACGCCGAGAAGAGCAAGACCTCACGGCTCAGCCACGAGCGCTGCCACATCCTGATGGCGCGGTAGGCGTGCACCGGACGTCCGAGGTGCAGCGTCGAGGCGTTCAGCGCAAGACCGGCAACCGTGAGCGACGACAGCGCCGCGACGCCCAGTCGCGTCGATGCGCCGAGCAGGTCGAGCAGCCAGATCGTGCCGAATGCACCGACCGAGAGCTGGGTGAGCACCGTCATCACCACGAGCGGCCAGTGCGGGTGCTCCGGGACCACGTGGGTCAGGTCGAGCGGCCGCGCATTCGGCGGCAGTCGGTCCGGCACGGTGACACGCGTGGTCGACAGGCTGTGATCGGCGACCGGTATCCCCGCGCCGGCCAGGTGGGACTCGCTCGCGGCGCGCCACTCGTCAATGTTGACGATCTCAATCTGGA
>CANJYC010000004.1 GCA_947478985.1 Acidobacteriota bacterium
ACGCACCACAACGCGCTCGACCTGCGGCTCTACATGCGCATTGCGCCGGAGCTGTACCTCAAGCGCCTGACTGTCGGCGGGATTGAGCGGGTGTTCGAGATCAACCGCAATTTCCGCAACGAGGGGATCTCCACGCAGCACAACCCCGAGTTCACGATGCTCGAGTTCTATCAGGCCTACGCGGACTATCAGGATCTGATGACGCTCACTGAAGCGATGCTGTCCGAGGTAGCAAGGAAAGCCGCCGGGACCGACGAGGTGCAGTTCGGCGGGCAGACGATTTCACTGGCCGCGCCGTTCCGCCGGCTGTCGCTCCGCGAGGCGGCGCGCGCTGCGGCGTCACGGAAACTTGGGGAAGATGTGCCGCAGGAGGCTCTCCGTTCGCGCGAGGCGGCCGCGGCGCTGGCCGCACGGCTCGGCGTCGTGGTGACCGCCGCGATGGGCGCCGGCAAGATCGCCGCCGAGATATTTGAGGCGCTGTGCGAGGACGACCTCGTGCAGCCGACCTTCGTCTACGACTTTCCGACCGAGGTGTCGCCGCTCTCCAAGCAGAAGCCGGACGATCCCGATACGGTCGAGCGCTTCGAGCTCTACATCGGCGGCTTCGAGGTGGCCAATGCCTTCAGCGAACTCAACGATCCGGTGGAGCAGCGGCGCCGCTTCGAGGAGCAGCTCGCCAGCCGCGCCGGCGGGGACGAGGAGGCGCATGCCATGGACGAGGACTACATCCGCGCGCTCGAGTTCGGCATGCCGCCTGCGGCGGGCGAGGGGATCGGCATCGACCGGCTCGTCATGGTGCTGACCGACAGTCCGTCGATCCGCGACGTGATCCTCTTCCCGCTCATGAGGCCCCGGTAGTGGGTGTGACCGATTTCAGCCCACTGTCTGCTGCCTCCTGATGCCGTTCGAGCTCTTCATCGCCCTCCGCTATCTGCTGGCGCGCCGCAAGCAGACGTTCATCTCGCTGATCTCACTTATCTCCACGCTCGGTGTAGCCGTCGGCGTCATGGCGCTCATCATTGCCCTCGCGCTGATGACCGGGTTGCAGGGAGAGCTGCGCGATCGCATCCTCGGCTCGGCGGCGCATGTGTACGTCTGGAAGACGGGGGGCATCGAGGATTACCAGGCCGAGGTGAAGGCGATGCGGGCGGTTCCGCGCGTCATTGGCGCCGCGCCCGCCATTCTCGGCAAGGCGCTCGTCAGCACTGAGGGCGGCGACGCCTTCATCACGTTCAAGGGCGTGGACCCGCTGCTTGAACCCGACGTGACCGACATTCAACGCACGATGGTGCAAGGTCGTGTGCGGGACCTGATCCCTCGCGGGGCTGAGGACGTACCGGGCCTGCTCATCGGGCGGGGCCTGGCCACACAGTTGCGTGTCGAGGTCGGCGATACGGTCACCCTCACCACGCCGCAGGGCACCCTCTCCCCAATGGGGATGATTCCGCGCGTGCGCCGCGCCCGCGTCGCCGGGATCTACGCCCTCGGGCTCTACGAGTTCGACTCCGCCTACGGGTTCATCACCCTCGACTTCGCCAAGCGGCTGATGGGGAAGAGCACCGTCGACCTCATCCAGCTGAAGGTCGATGACATCTATGCGGCACCGGCGGTGGCCGATGGCATTCCGGACCGGCTCGGTGCGAACTACGTGGCGCAGGACTGGTCCGACATGAACCGTCAGCTCTTCTCGGCGCTGTGGCTGGAAAAGATGGCGATTTCGATCACCATCGGTCTCATCGTGGCCGTCGCGGCGCTGAACATCATCGCCTCCCTCATCCTGCTGGTCATGGAGAAGAGCCGCGACATCGCCATTCTCAAGACGATGGGGACGTCCTCGGCGCGCATCATGCGGATCTTCATGATGCAGGGGCTCATCATCGGCGCGATCGGGACGACCATTGGTGCCGCCGGCGGGTTGGCGCTCTGTTATGTCCTCGATCGGTACCGCGTGATTCAGATTCCCATGGACGTGTATCAGGTGTCCTACGTGCCGTTTGTCGTCGAACCGTTCGACTTCGTGGTGGTCGTCGTGGCGGCTCTGGCGATCTGCTTCCTGGCGACGCTCTATCCGTCGCGTCAGGCCGCACGCCTCGATCCTGTGCAGGCGCTTCGATTCGAGTGATGGCCCTCGTCACCGTTACCGGCCTCAACAAGTTCTACGCTGTCGGGACGCAGCGCATCCACGTGCTGCGCGACCTCGCGCTCGAGGTTGGCACAGGGGAGATGGTGGCGATTGTCGGCGCGTCCGGCGTCGGCAAGAGCACGCTGCTGCACCTGCTCGGAGGCCTCGACCGGCCTGAGCACGGCGTTATCCATGTTGCGGGTCGCGAGCTGACCGCGATGAGCGATGCCGAGCGCGTGGCGTTCCGCAACCACCATGTCGGCTTCGTGTTCCAGTTTCATCATCTGCTGCCGGAGTTCAACGCGGCGGAAAACGTGGAGATGCCGATGCGCATCGCCCGTCTGCCGCTGCCCGAGGCGCGTCGACGAGCGTCGGATCTGCTCACGCGTGTCGGACTCGGCGAGCGCCTGGCGCACCGGCCGTCGATGCTGTCCGGCGGCGAGCAGCAGCGTGTCGCCGTCGCCCGCGCGCTGGTGATGAAGCCGGCACTGCTGATTGCCGACGAGCCGACCGGCGACCTCGACGAGACAACTTCCGAGACCCTGCACGCGCTGCTCCGGGAGATGCACGCCGAGCATGGCCTCACCTCGATCATTGCGACCCACAATCCGCGCCTGGCCGCGGCCTGCGATCGGGTGCTCCGACTCGAGCAGGGGCAATTGAGACCTGCCTGACTCTGAGCGGGTTTCGCAGGAACAGGTAACATTCCGAATCCCTCATGCGACAGATCAGCCTCTTGTTTCTCGTGTGCTCGCTCGGCGTGTGTGCCGCACCAGTCCTGGCGCAGGATCAACGCGCGTACGACGGCCCGCCTGCCCCGACCCTGCCGGCCACCGTCGCACGCGATTCGGCGGGACGGACAACCGTCCGGGCGGTGCGGGTGGCTGCGTCGCTCCGCATCGACGGCAACCTCGACGAGGAGATCTACCGGACCGTCCAGCCCATCTCTGACTTCATTCAGGTCGAGCCGCAGCCCGGCGCGCCTGGAACCGAGAAGACCGAGGTGTGGGTGTCGTTCGATGACGACAACGTCTATGTCTCGGTGCGTGCGTCCGAATCAGCGCCCGAGCAGATGATCGTCAACGAGATGCGGCGCGACAGTACGGCACTGGTGCAGAACGAGAACTTCCAGTTCGCGTTCGATACCTTTTATGACCGCCGCAACTCCATGAGCTTTCAGTTCAATCCGCTCGGGGGACGCATGGACGGCCAGGTCACCAACGAGAGCCAGTTCAACCCGGACTGGAATCCGGTGTGGCGCCTGGCGGTACGGCGCACGGCCGGCGGCTGGGCGGGTGAGGCGGCGGTACCGTTCAAGTCGCTGCGCTTCTCACCAGGCCCGAATCAGATCTGGGGCATTCACTTCCGCCGAATCAATCGCTGGAAGAACGAGATCTCGTATCTGACCCGCATGCCGGCCAGCATCGGCACTAGCGGGCACCAGCGTGTGTCGGACTACGCGACGCTCGTGGGCATCGAGGTGCCGTCGGGGTCCCGCACGCTCGAGCTGAAGCCGTTCGTGGCGTCGAGCCTGGCGAGCGATGTCACGACGACGCCGGCGGTCCGCAACGATCTGGGCGGCGACGTGGGCTTCGACGTGAAGTACGGGCTGACGCCGAACGTGACGGCGGACGTCACCTACAACACCGATTTCGCGCAGGTCGAGGCCGATGAGCAGCAGGTGAACCTGACGCGCTTCGGGCTCTTCTTCCCTGAGAAGCGCGAGTTCTTCCTTGAGAATCAGGGGCTCTTTGTGTTCGGTGGCCAGAGCTCCAACAACCAGGGGGATACCCCGACGCTCTTCTACAGCCGTCGAATCGGCCTCGAGAGCGGGCATCTGGTGCCGATCGGAGCCGGCGGTCGCGTGACCGGCCGGGCCGGGCCGTACACGATCGGACTCATCGATATCCAGACGCGCGGCGTGGACGGGTTCGGTGTGCCATCCACAAACTTCGGTGTGGCGCGCGTCCGGCGCGACATCCTGCGACGCAGCGCGATCGGAGCCATTCTGACCGGCCGTTCCGCCGACGCCCTCGATACAGGCTCGTCGGCGACGTACGGCCTCGATGCCACGTTCGGCTTCTTCGCCAATCTGACCATCAACAGTTACTGGGCGCGGACGACGAATCCGGGACTGCGGGGCGACGACACCAGTTACCGGACGCAGGTCAACTTCAATGGCGACCGGTACGGCTATCAGTTTGAGCAACTCGCTATCGGGAAGAATTTCGCCCCCTCGATTGGCTTCGTGCGGCGCGATGACTTTACCAAGTCGCGGGTGCAGCTGCGGTTCAGCCCGCGCCCGAAGCGGATCCGCGGCGTGCGGAAATTCACCTATCAGGCCAGCGCCGAGTACTTCGAGAACGGGGCCGGTCAGAAGGAATCGCGTGAGCTGCTCGGCAACTTCGAGACTGAGTTCCAGAGCAGCGATCGCCTGCAGGTAAAGCTCCAGGACAACTACGAGCTGCTGGCCGCGCCGTTCAAGATTGCCAGGGGTGTGGTCGTGCCTGCCGGCGGCTATACGCTGCGCTTTCTGCGCGTCGACGCGATCGCCGGGCAGCAGCGCATGTTCGCCGGCGATCTCTTCGTGGAGCACGGGCCGTTCTACGACGGCACGCGCACGACGATCGGCTACAGCTCGGCTCGCGCGAAATTCTCACCGCACTTCGCGGTTGAGCCCGGCGTCTCGATTAACCGGGTCACGCTGCCGTACGGCGAGTTCACGGCGACGCTGGTCAGCGGCCGCGCAACATATGCGGTGACGCCTCAGATGTTCCTGAGTGGCCTGGTTCAGTACAACTCCAGCAACAACACCCTTGGTGCCAACGTCCGGTTCCGGTGGGAGTACCTGCCCGGCAGCGAGCTGTTCGTTGTCTACAACGAAGGGCGCGACACGTCGGCCAGCGGGCTGCCGACGTTCCAGAACCGCGCGGTTGCGATCAAGGTCACGCGGCTGCTGCGCTTCTAAGAGTCGTTTCGCAATTACGCGTAGCGGGTCCTGTCGCTGGACAGCCCCACCCGTGCTCGGCCCTGTCGGGCCTGCGGCGCGGGCGGGGCGCCCCGTCCAGCGCCACCCGCGAGCCGTAATCTGCAAGGTCTGTAGGACGGGAGCTGTCCGCCTATTCCAGTCCCGCCAGCTCAAAGAGGACGGTCGCGAGCGCGGAGTAGTCCTCATCTCCACGGCCGCCCGCGATGAGCGCGCTCAGCAATCCCTGCACAACGGTGCTGACAGGTGCCGCGCTGTCGAGCGCGGCGACGGTCGAGGCCACATTGCGGTAGTCCTTGGCAAACAGCGCGGCCCGGAATCCCGGCGTGTAGTTCCGCGCGAGGATCCGCTCGCCGTGTACTTCGAGGACGCGACTGGCGGCGAAGCCGCCGAGCAGCGCCTCGCGGACAGCGGCGGGGTCGACGCCCGCCCGTCGCGCAAGCGCGAAGGCCTCGCTCACGGCCGCGAGGGTCCCGCCGATGACCATTTGGTTGCACAGCTTGCACAACTGGCCTGCGCCGGCCTCACCAATGCGGATGATGCGTTCGGGGTTGCCCATCGCGTGCAGGATGGGCGTGACGGCCGCAAAGGCATCAGCATCGCCCCCGACCATGATCGACAGCGTGCCGCTGCGGGCCCCGATCTCGCCCCCGCTCACCGGCGCGTCGAGCATGACGGCGCCGAGCGTGGCTGCCTGTGCAGCGAGCCGCACCGCCACGGAGGGGTCGATGCTGCTCATGTCGATGAGGATCGTGCCGGGCTGGAGCGCGCCGAACACGCCGTCGGGCCCCGCCATGACGGCCTCGACGTCTGGTGAGTCCGGCAGCATGGTGATGATGCGGGTCGCCTGTTTCGCGACTTCTGCTGGAGACGAGGCCTCGCGGGCACCGGCCGCGACCACTTCGTCCACCGGGCCGCGACTTCGGCTGTGGACGATGAGCCGATGGCCTGCCGCGAGCAGGTGTTTCGCCATGGGGCGCCCCATGAGCCCCAACCCGATGAATCCGACGGTGTCTGCCATGCGGAGGAAGTATAGGGGGGACCGAACGGGTCCGTCCGGCGTCAGAAGGATAGGGCAGAACCCTAACAAGGCGAGCGACTTAGCGGGGGCGAGGCGTTTGTGGCGCCGGAGCTATGCCCTATAATGACAGCCCAGAGGCCCCGCACGTCGCCATCAACCTCTAACCCAGGCAGGCCGGATGTTCGAACGCTACACGGAAAGGGCGCGACGGGTTCTCTTCTTCGCCCGTTATGAAGCCAGCCAGCTCGGAAGTGTCTCGATTGAAACCGAGCACCTCCTCCTTGGCCTGATCCGCGAGGGTAAGGGGCTGACGAGCCGCATCTTCGCGCGCTCGCATCTCTCCCTCGAAAACATCCGCAAGGAAATCGAAGGCCGGACCGTGTTCCGGGAGAAGGTTTCGACTTCGGTCGAGATCCCCTTCAGCGCCGAAACCAAGCGCGTCCTGCAGTTTGCCGCCGAAGAGGCCGATCGCCTCCTGCACAACTACATCGGGACTGAGCACCTCCTGCTGGGGATCCTCCGCGAGGAGCGCTCGGTGGCCGCCGCCATCCTGATGGAGAAGGGGATGCGGCTGCACACCGTCCGCGAGGACATCGTGCAGCTGCTCAACGAGAAGACCACGCTCACCCGCGTCAAGGAAACGCCGCTGCTCGCCGAGTTCAGCCGCGACCTGACCGAGGCGGCGATGAAGAATCAGCTCGATCCGCTGGTCGGCCGCGACTATGAGCTCGAGCGCGTGCAGCAGGTGCTCTGCCGCCGGACCAAGAACAACGCCGTGCTCATCGGCGAGCCTGGGGTGGGCAAGACGGCGATAGTCGAAGGGCTGGCGCAGAAGATCGTCTACGGCGACGTGCCGCACTTCCTGGCTGACAAGCGCATCCTGGCGCTCGACATCTCGCTCATCGTGGCCGGCACGAAGTACCGCGGCCAGTTCGAAGAGCGCCTCAAGGCGATCATGAAGGAGCTCACCGAGAACCCGAACATCATCGTGTTCATCGACGAGCTGCATACCCTGGTCGGCGCGGGGTCGGCCGAAGGGTCTCTGGACGCCGCCAATATCCTCAAGCCGGCGCTCTCGCGCGGAGAAATCCGCTGCATCGGGGCTACCACGCCGGCCGAGTACCGCAAGTACATCGAGAAGGACCGTTCGCTCGAGCGCCGCTTCCAGGCGATCAAGGTCGATCCGCCTGCCGAAAAGGAAACGATCGACATCCTGATGGGCGTGAAGGATCGCTACGAGCAGTTCCACCACGTCGAGTACACGCGTGAGGCGATCGAAGCGGCCGTGTACCAGTCGAGCCGCTACATCACCGACCGCTTCCTGCCGGACAAGGCCATCGATCTCGTGGATGAGGCCGGTGCGCGCGCCAAGCTGAAGGAAGCGGGCTACAGCGAGGAATTCGGCGAGATTAACAAGAGCATCCGCGTTGCCGTCGAGCAGATGGAGAACGCCGTCTCGCAGAAGGACTTCGAGAAGGCGCAGTTCTATCGCGAACAGGAAGTGTCGGCGCGCGAGAACCTCCAGTTCGTGCGTGAGAAGTTTGACGTCAAGTCGAGCACGCGGAAGGTCGTCGTCGGCAAGGCGGAAATCGACGAGGTCGTGTCCAAGTGGACCGGCGTGCCGATGACCTCAATCAACCAGGACGAGGGTGACAAGCTGCTGCGCATGGAGGCGGACCTCCACAAGCGCGTCATCAGCCAGGAGAAGGCGATCTCTGCCGTGTCCCGTGCGATACGCCGCTCGCGCGCCGGGCTGAAGAATCCGAACCGGCCGGTCGGCAGCTTCATCTTCCTGGGGCCCACGGGTGTCGGCAAGACGGAACTGGCGCGGGCGCTGGCCAACTTCCTGTTCGGCAGCGATCATGCGCTGATCCGTTTCGACATGTCCGAGTACATGGAGAAGCACTCGGTCTCGAAGCTCATCGGCTCGCCTCCCGGATACGTCGGGCACGAAGAGGGCGGCCAGCTCACCGAGAAGGTGAAGCGGAATCCCTATTCGGTGGTCCTGCTCGACGAAGTCGAGAAGGCGCATCCGGACATCTTCAACATCCTGCTGCAGGTGTTCGAGGACGGTCAGCTGACGGACGGTCTTGGCAACCGGGTGAACTTCAAGAACACGATCATCATCATGACGTCGAACATCGGTGCGCGCTTCATCCAGAAGAAGGCGTCGCTCGGGTTCCAGTCGGGTGACACGGGCACCATCGACAAGAACGTCAATGACATGGTGCTGGGTGAGGTGAAGCGGACCTTCAACCCCGAGTTCATCAACCGCATCGACGAGATCATCGTCTTCGAGGCGCTCGGTGACGACGATCTGCGCAGGATCACCACGCTCCTGGTGGAGCAGCTGAACAGCAATCTGACCGACCGCCGGGTGAAGATCAACGTGTCGGCCGAGGTGATCGACTGGATTATCGAGAACACGCTGAAGGACAGCACCTATGGCGCGCGGCCGCTGCGTCGCGCCATTCAGCGGCACATCGAGGATCCGCTGTCGGAAGAGCTCATCCGCGGCAACCTGCACGACGGTGAAGTGGACGTCTACCTTGAAGGCGGACAGCTGGCCTATCGTCAGGCGGGTGAGCTGACGGCCGGCCGGAGGCTGTCGTAGACTTCGCTCAGCCAGCCCAGCCGTTCCATGTCGTGCGGCGTCTAAGATCCTGTAAACTAAGGCGTTTGGTAGATTCTTCCCAAATCCATGTGTAAGTTGACGTTCCGCTCGCTGGCCATCGCCGCGCTGCTGGCTGCCGTGCTTCCCGGTAGCGCGCTTGGGCAGGCACCCGCATCGACCCCGGTTGCCTCCACCGGTGCCCCGACCTTCTGCGGTGGTGCCGTGGCACCCCCGGCGGCACTGCCGCCCACCAATATCGGACCCGTCGTCTGGATCATGGGCCCCTGCTTCCAGGCACAGGGCAACGTCTCCACTGTCGAGGCGCAGACGTATCTCTATTACATGCAGCTCCGGCCGAGTCAGCCGTCGCAGGGGATCTGGATTCCCTATGACGACAAGGCCCAGCAGACCATGCGGGACGACTTCACGCGGCTGTGGGGTACTAACTTCCTCGACAACCTCGCGATTGAGACCAGCGAATACACCTTCTCCAACGGCGTCGTCGGCGTGCTCGTCGCCTACAACATGGAGGAGCGCGAGCGCGTCAAGATCGTCAACTACGAGGGAAGCAAGGCCATCGATCGCACCAAGATCGAGGAGCAGCTCCGCGCGAAGGGAATCGAGATGCGCCTCGATTCCTTCATCGACGACGCAACCATCCGCCGCATCAAGGGCATGCTGCGCGAAATGATGGCGGACAAGGGTTTCACCAACGCTGTCGTCGATCACAAGGTCACGCCCGTGGCGGGAGGTCCGAAGCTCGTCAACGTGACGTTCAACGTCAGCGAGGGGCCCAAGATCAAGATTCGCGAGATTGATTTCGTCGGCAACGTCGCCAAAAGCGACGCCACGCTGCGGCGGAAAATGAAGCAGAACAAGGAGAAAGGGGCCTTCAGCTTTCTCCGGGGCGGCGGCACCTATCAGGAAGCCAAGTTCGAAGAGGACGCCGACAGGCTCGTCGATTACTACCAGAACGACGGTTACGTCCGCATTCGCGTGGGGCAGCCCGAGCTGAAGACCCTCGAGGATTCCAAGGACGGCACCGAACGCTTCGTCCAGCTGCGCATCCCCATCACCGAGGGTCCACGCTATCGCGTCGGACAATTCGCCATCGAGGGGAATACCGTCGTCAAGAGTGAAGCGCTCCGGCCGCTCTTCAAGGTCGAGCCGGGTGAGTGGTACAACGTCAAGCAGATCCGCGATGGGTTGAAGAAGGCCCAGGAAATTTACGGCAGCGGCGGCTACATGGAGTTCACCGGCTTCCCGGCGCTCAAGACGAGCGACGAGGCCCAGGCTCAGGAGGCCGCGGTCCCGGACCTGCTCGCCGAGCCCGTGGCACCGGCCGCGACGGGGGCCGCCGCCGCGACGCCCACCGTCGAGGTGACGATGCAGGTGACCGAAGGGAAGCAGTACTTCGTCAACCGTATCTTCTTCACCGGCAATGGCACCACGCGCGACAACGTCATCCGCCGCGAAATGCGCCTCGTCGAAGGGGGCGTGTTCAACACCGAATCGCTCAAGTACAGCGTCCGCCGTCTCAACCAGCTCGGCTACTTCAAGACGATCAACGAGCAGGACCAGCAGGCGATGAAGGTCGACAAGACCGTGGGCCGCGACAACGCGGTCGACGTCACGCTGAAGCTGGAGGAGCAGAATCGCAACCAGCTCACCTTCGGTGCCGGCGTCTCGCAATACGAGGGGGTCTTCGGCCAGCTCGCGTTTCAGACCGCGAACTTCCTCGGCCGCGGCGAGAGTCTGACGACATCGATGCAGGTCGGCAACCGGTCGCAGAACTACCAACTGGCGTTCACCGAGCCGTTTCTCTTCGACCGCAACATCACCGGCGGCTTCGACATCTACAAGCGCGCCCTGCAGTACATCGGCTACTACACCCAGAACTCGACTGGCGGCAACCTCTCGTTCGGGTTCCCGGTGGCCGACTTCAGCCGGATGTTCGCGACCTACTCCTACGAGCAGGTCGGGATGGCTGACCTGAGTGAAGCGCTGCTCGACCCGTCATGCGTCAACAGCACCGCCGGCTGCAGCCTGATTGCATCGGTCAGCAATCTCAGCCAGCTCACATCGACGCAGCGCGAACGCATCCAACAGAACCCGTTCCTGTTCGACTCACTCCTGATCGGTCAGGGAGGGAAGCGCACGGTCAGCAAGATCGTGCCGAGCTTCGTTCACAACACGATCGACAACCCGATCTTTCCGAACTTCGGCACGCGTGTCTCTGCCTCGATCGATCTGGCCATGCTCGGTGGGAACACACAGTTCTACAAGCCGAGCCTTGAGGCGATCTGGTATCACCGGCATCTCGCCCGCACCTCGTTTGGCTTCCGCGGTCAGGCCGTTTACATCGCGCCGCATGGCGATACGACATCCCTTCCGATTTTCGAACGCCTGTTCCTCGGCGGGGAATACAGCGTGCGCGGATTCGACATCCGCTCGATTGGGCCGACCGTTCCGGGTTCGCAGATCGTGCTTGGCGGCAACAAGAGCCTGCTGTTCAACGCGGAGTACCTGATTTCGATCGCCAGCCCAGTGAGGCTGATCTTCTTCTTCGACGCAGGTCAGGTCCGGGACACGGGGGCGTCGTTCTCGTGGAAGGAAAACCTGACCCGCGTGGTGCCGCCGCCCGTGCCGCTGCTCCTGGATCCGTTTGCCACCGTCAGCCTGACGCCGGGAACATCGCTGCCCTCGTCGACGACCGAGGTGATCGGCCAGACGAATGCGTTCAAGACTTCAACGGGTCTTGAGGTGCGCTTCTTCATGCCGGTGCTGAACGTGCCGTTCCGTCTCATCTATTCGTTCAATCTCAGTCACGACGGCGTACTGGACAACAACCTGCGACCCGCCAAGGCGCAGGGATTCCGTTTCGCGGTCGGGACGACGTTCTAGCCGCGGCGTTTCGGCCAGCCACTTCCCGGGAGCCTTGGATACCTGATGGTCCGACCGATTGCTTCGTTGCTCACGCTGCTTGCGCTCACCGTCGCTGCGGCCGGTTGCGGCTCGAATGCCGCCACCGCGACCTCGCCGACCGATCCGGTGCCAACGGTGGAGGTGTTTTCCGACGCCACGCTGAACCGCAACGGTGCGCGCGTGCATCCATTCGCCGTTCAGGCCCCAGGAACCGTGACGGCCACGCTGACGACGCTCGACCCGGACGCCACGGTCCTCATCGGGCTGGGGCTGGGCACCTGGAACGGGGTGGCGTGCAATATCACCATCGCCAACGACAGTGCCACGCAGGGGACCGTGCTCATCGGGACGGCCTCGGCGGCCGGAAACTTGTGCCTGCGCGTGTTCGACAACGGGCGGCTGGCCGATACGGCCGGTTATGTGGTGACGGTCACCCACTACTGATTCGGGTGGAGTAGATTATGGTGTCCCGAGAGAATAGAAAGGATTGATTGGAATGAAGCTGTCATGTCCCGTTGTCGCGCTCAGCCTGATGCTGCTGGCTGCACCGACTTTTGCGCAGGCCCCCGCGCCTGCCCCCCGTCCCGCGGCGCCGGCTGCGCCCGCGGCCGGCGCGTTCCCTGAGGGTGCGAAGTACGCCTTCGTGAACGTGCAGCGGATTGCCACTGAGTCGGCCGAAGGCAAAGTCGCGACGAATCAGGTCCAGGCGCTCAACAGCAAGAAGGTCGACGAGCTGAATACCAAGAACAAGCAGCTCCAGACCGCACAGCAGAAGCTTGAATCCGGCGGCAGCGTGTTGAGCGCGGCAGCCCAGGCGCAGCTTCAGAAGGAAGTCGAGCGGCTGCAGGTGGATATCCAGCGTTTCACCGAGGATGCCCAGGCTGAAGTCACGCAGTTGCAGCAGCAACTGCAGGATGACTTTCAGCGGAAGCTGACGCCGATCATCCAGGGCATCGCGACCGAGAAGCAGCTGCACATGATGTTCAGCGTGACCGACAGCGGCCTGGTGTGGGGCGACCCGGCCCTCGACCTGACCCCGGAGGTCATCCGTCGGTTTGATGCGGCGGCTCCGTCGGCGGCAACCCGTCCCGCTCCTGCGGCGGCGGCCCCAGCAGCGGCGAGCCGTCCGGCAGCCCCGGCGGCGCCGGCCGCCCCACGGCCAGCGGCACCACGTCCGGCCGCGCCGGCGACTCCGTAGTTCCGAGGTCCAGGATCCAGGGGCGACCCTGGATCCTGGCAACCCGGTCATCTGGAACCACTCACGTCGTGTCCATAGACCTTCCAGCCCTTCTCAACCGCGTCTACTACCGCTATCCCTCGTTCTTGGTCGACGCGGTCGCCGAGCACGAACCCGGCGTGCGTCTGGTTGCGTACAAGAACGTCACGGTCGGTGAGGAATTCTTCCAGGGGCACTTCCCCGGGATGCCGGTCATGCCTGGCGTGCTCATGATCGAGGCCCTGACGCAGGTGGCTGCGGTGCTGGTGCTCGAACGCGCAGAGACGTCGCCGACGGCGCGGGCGTGGCTGCGCGGCGTCAACGACGCGAAGTTTCGCCGTCAGGTGGTCCCCGGCGATCGGTTGCGGCTGGACGTGCGAGTCGGACGCATGCGTTCCCGGCTGGCGAAGGTGCATGCCACGGCGTTTGTCGCCGATCAGCCGGTCGCCGAGGCCGAGCTGGTGATTGGCATCGAGCGCCATGCGAGCCAGATCGACCCGAGCGCGCGCATCCACCCATCTGCGCGGATCGGCGAGGGGACGGTCATCGGTCCGCACTGCACGATTGGTCCCGATGTCACGATCGGCGCCCGCTGCATGATCGGCGCCTCCGTCGTCATCGACGGTGAGACCACGATCGGGGACGAGACGGTGATCTTCCCGATGGCCTCGATCGGCCTGGCGCCGCAGGATCTGAAGTACAAGGGCGAGCGGACGAGGCTCATCGTCGGCAAGCGCAACACGTTCCGCGAGTTCGTCACGATCAATCGTGGCACCGCGGGTGGCGGTGGCGAGACCACGATCGGGGACGGCAACCTGTTCATGGCGTACGTGCACATCGCCCACGACTGTCACCTGGGCAGTCACACCATCTTCGGCAATGGCGCCACGCTCGGCGGCCATGTCAGCGTCGATGATTACGCCACGATCAGCGCGTACTCCGGCGTTCACCAGTTCTGCCGCGTCGGCCGCCATGCCTTCATCGGCGGCTATTCCGTGATCACCAAGGACGCGCTGCCGTTCGGCAAGTCCGTCGGCAACCGCCCGGCCCGCATCTTCGGCGTGAACACCGTGGGACTTGTGCGCCGGGGCTTCTCGTCGGAGACCATTCGCCAGCTCCGCCGGGCCTACCGGTACCTGCTGTCGTCCAAGCTCAATACCACGCGCGCGCTGCAGCGGATCGAGCAGGACCCGGCGCTGCATTCACCCGAGGTCGCCTACCTCGTGGACTTCATTCGTAGCGCCGAGCGGGGCGTGATCCTTCGTCGGCCTGCCCGCCGTGCCGAAGAAGTTGTCGCGGACGAATGAAACTCGGGCTCATCGCGGGCAATGGACGCTTCCCGTTCCTCATCCTAGAAGCGGCGAGGGCGCAGGGGCACGAGGTCACGGTGATCGCGGCGAAGGAAGAGACATCGCCCGATTTGGCCGAGGCTGCGGCGCGTCTCGGGTCCTCGCTGCACTGGGTGTCCCTCGGGCAGTTGGGGACCTGCATAGCGACCCTGAAGACAGCCGGTGTGACGCACGCGGTGATGGCCGGACAGGTCAAGCACACGAAGATCTTTGCCGGGGGCATTGTTCCCGACCTCACATTCATGTCGGTGCTGGCCAAGCTCACAAGCCGCAATACCGACGGCCTGATTGGTGCGGTGGCGCAGGTGCTCCACGAGAAGGGCATCGAACTCATCAACTCGACGGCGCTTCTCGAGCCGCTGCTGGCCAGGTCGGGCGTGCTGACATCGCGGGCGCCCTCGGACGAGGAGCGCAAGGACTTCGCGTTCGGGTACCGGATGGCCGACGCGATTGCGGGTCTGGACATCGGCCAGACCGTGGCAGTGAAGCAGCAGGCGGTCGTGGCGGTGGAGGGGATGGAAGGGACAGACGCGGTGATCGCGCGAGCGGGACAGCTGGCCGGCCCAGGCGTCTGCATTGTCAAAGTGGCCAAACCAAATCAGGACATGCGATTTGATGTGCCGGTGATTGGTGTCGCCACGATCACCGCGATGCGATCGGCCGGGGCCACCGCGCTGTCGGTGGACGCCGGGAAGGCGCTGGTGCTCGATGGTGACGCCGTGTTCACGGCGGCCAACGAGGCCGGGATCGCGATGGTGGGACGATGAGCAGCAACCTCAGGGTCGCCGTCGTCGGCGTCGGACATCTCGGGCAGCACCATGCGCGGCTGCTGTCGGCGATGCCGGGTGTCGATCTGGTCGGCGTTGTCGATACGAGCGCCGAGCGGGGACAGGAGATCGCGGCGAAATACGGGACCGAGGCGTTCACGTCGCCATCCGCCCTGACGGGCCGCGTCGATGCCGTCAGCATCGCGGCACCCACGAACGCCCATGTGACGCTGGCGCTGCCGCTGGTCGAGGCGGGCGTGCCGGTGCTGGTTGAGAAACCGATCGCGTTCTCGCTGGAAGAAGCCGATCGGCTGCTCGAGGCCGCGCGGCGCAGGGGCACGATGGTCGCAACCGGCCATACGGAGCGTTTCAACCCGGCGGTCGTCGCTGCGCTGCCGCTCGTCACCGAGCCGCGATTTATTGAGATTCATCGGCTCGGTACGTTTCCGGAGCGGAGTCTCGACATCGACGTGATCTTCGATCTGATGATTCACGATCTCGACCTGCTGCTGGCCGTGGTCCGGTCGGAGGTGGTGTCAATTGAGGCCGTGGGGGTGAACGTGCTGACACCGCGCGCCGACATCGCCAATGCCAGGCTGCGGTTTGCGTCCGGGTGCATCGCCAACGTGACGGCCAGCCGCATCAGCCGCGACCGCGTCCGCAAGGCCCGCTTCTTCCAGCAGCGCGCCTACGTCTCGATTGACTATGCGGCGCAGGAAGTCGAGATGTATCGGCTCGTCCCCGGGGAAGGCCGGCCCGTGATTCAGGGAGGGCGCGTCGAGGTGGCCAACGAGGAACCGCTGAAGCGGGAACTGGAGGATTTTGTCGACGCCGTCCGCACGGGACGTGCCCCCGGTGTCACCGGACAGGCCGGACGCGACGCGTTGGCACTGGCCACGCGTATCGCCGACACGATGGCGTTGACGGAGCAGCAGAGCTGACCATGACCGACCGATCGACGTTCGACGGGATGATGTCGCGCCTGCAGGCCGGCGATCGCTTGAGCGCGGACGAGATCCGCGACCTCGCAGCCACACCCGACATCCTGTCACTGGGCATGCTGGCCGACACGCTGCGCCGGCGTCTCCACGATCGGCGCGTCACCTACGTGCGCGTGGCGCAATACAGTGTCGACCATACGTGGACCGATGCGATTCCTCCAGGGGCAACTGAGGTCCGGATCACCGGCGTCCCCGGTTCGCTGCCGCTGGCCGTTGCGGCCGTTGAGCAGGCGAGGGCCGCAGTGGGCACTCGTGTCGTGTCTGGATATTCGTGGACAGCCCTGGCCGCTCTGGCGAACGGCGGCACCCCGATGTCACGTGTCCTGGGTGAACTGCGAGGGGCTGGTCTCGATGCCGTCGCCGAAGTCCCGATGGACAGCGTCGGCAATCTCGACACCGCTGTCGACGCGCTCAAGGCCGCTGGCTTCGATCAGATTCGCCTGACCATCGACAAGGCGCCGGCCGCTGATCGCGTGGCGCTCCTGATACGGGCCGGCGCGCTGCAGGATCGCGTCGGGTGCATCCGGGCCATCAACCCGCTGCCGATGCTGCTCAGCAGCGTCCGCCCGACTACGGGGTATGACGATGTGAAGATGGTGGCGATCGCGCGTCTTGCGGCGCCGCACATCGACACGGTGCAGGTGGACTGGTTGCGATATGGACCCAAGCTGGCGCAGGTGGCATTGACCTTTGGCGCGGACGATCTCGATGGGGTGACTGCCTCGGATGCGGCGCCAGACGGTCACCGGCGTGCTCCGCTCGAAGAGGTGAAGCGGAACATTGAGGCGGCAGGGTTCGTTGCGGCGGAGCGGGACGGTCGCTTCGTCGTGGTCTCCTCATGAAACGGCTCCGGCTCGGCGCCGTCAGCTACTTGAACGCGCGGCCGCTGACCTGGGCGCTGGATCGCGATCCCGATCGGTGGAGCATCCGCTACGACGTGCCGGCCGCCTGCGCGGCGCTGCTGCACGAGGGGGCCATCGACCTTGGCCTCATCCCGTGCATTGAGTATCTCCAGGGGGACTACCGGCTGGTGCCCGGCGTGGGCATCGGGTCCAAGGGTGCGATTGCCACCGTGGCGCTCTACGCGCGCGGGCCGCTGATGTCGATCCGTCGGATGGCCATTGACACCAGTTCTCGCACGTCCGTCGCGCTTGTGAAGATCCTCTGTCGTCACCGCTTCCAGATCAATCCGGAGTTCGTGCCGAGCCCGCCGGATCTCAAGGCGATGACGCGGGATTGTGAGGCCGCGCTGCTGATCGGCGATCCGGCGCTGGAGGTCGATCACGAAGCGCTGGGCCTCCGGAAAGTGGACCTGGGCGTCGAGTGGACCGCGATGACGGGGATGCCGTTTATCTACGCCGCCTGGACCGGCCGGCCCAAGGCTCTGGGGCTGACCGAGGTGGACCTGCTTAAGAAGGCCCAGATCGAAGGGGTCCGCGAGCGCGAGGCCATTGCCGCTGAGTACGGGCGCGGTGATGCCGTGGTGACCGCCAGAGCCGCCCGCTATCTCAGCGATAATGTGCGGTACGGGCTCGGTGCGGCCGAGGTGGCCGGGCTCCAGTTGTTTCTCGACTACGCGGCCGACCTCGGGCTCGGACCGAAGCGCCGCCTGGAATTCTTCTGACCTATGGTTGAGCAGATCGCCCGGGCAGTGAGCGGCGGGGCGCGCATCAGCGCCGAAGATGCCCTGCGGCTCTATCGCGACGCCCCGACCCACCTGCTCGGCCGTCTGGCCGACGGCATCCGTGCGCGAAAGCACCCGGAAGGCATCGTCAGCTACATCATCGATCGCAACGTCAACTACACAAACGTGTGCACGGCGCGCTGCAACTTCTGCGCGTTCTACCGTACGGTGGGGTCGCCCGACGGGTATGTCCTCGGCTTCGAGGAGATTTTCGCAAAGATCGACGAGACGATCGCTGTTGGCGGGAACCAGATGCTGTTACAGGGAGGGCACAATCCGGACCTGCCCATCCAGTGGTACGAGGACTTGTTCCGGGCCATCAAGCAGCGGTATCCCGATTTCAAGCTCCACGCGCTGTCTCCTCCGGAAGTGCTGCACATCTCGAGGCTGAACAACGTGCCGGTGCCGGCCGTCATCGCGCGGCTCGTGGCGGCGGGGCTCGACAGCATTCCAGGCGGAGGTGCCGAGATGCTCGTCGACCGCGTCCGGAAGCTCCTCAACTGTTACGGCAAGGCGAGTTCTGATGAGTGGCTCGGCGTCATGCGCGAGGCGCACCGCGCGGGGCTGCGCACCACGGCGACGATGATGTACGGGACCGTGGAGACCGACGAGGAGCGGATCGAGCACATGCTGCGCCTGCGCGATCTCCAGGATGAGACCGGTGGCTTCACCGCGTTCATCACCTGGAGCTATCAGCCCGAGCACACCGAACGTGCCGGCATCGAGGCGACAGGCATCGACTACCTGCGGACGCTCGCGCTCGCGCGTATCGTGCTCGACAACGTCGACAATCTCCAGGCGTCGTGGGTCACACAGGGCGGCAAAGTCGGACAGTTGAGCCTGGCGTTCGGCGCCAACGACATGGGCAGCGTGATGATCGAAGAGAACGTCGTGCGCGCCGCCGGGGCGAGCTACTGCATGGACGAGGTGGAGATCGTCGCGAACATCGAGGATGCCGGGTTCACCGCCAAGCGGCGGAACATGCACTACGAGGTGCTTGGCGATCCGATCTTCCGGGAGCGGGAGGTGCCGCGGATGCTGTCGCTCGCGACAGCACGCGCCGACGGGGACGCGTCAGTGCCGGAGGAGTTGCGGAACTACCCTGCGCGGAGCCGGCAGGGCAAGCAACTGCGACTTGCCCAGTAGATACCGGGCGGAGTGGGTCCTCCCGATTGCGGATGATCCGATTCGCGATGGATGGGTCGACGTCGACCAGGGTCGCATTGGCGGCATAGGCCAGGGCGACTCGGGCGGAGCCATCAATCTCGGACGCGTCGCCATCCTGCCGTCCCTGGTCAACGCGCACACCCACCTCGAGCTGTCGCACTTGCGCGACGCGGTTGCCCCGACCGCACGGTTCATCGACTGGGTCCGCCCGCTGATGGCGGCGCGGCGCACCTATGCCGATCCCGCGGATCCGCGCATTCTTGCCGCGGCGCGCGCCGCGATCGTCGAGGCGAAAATGGCCGGCACCGGGCTCTTCGGCGATGTCAGCAACACGCTGGTGACGGTGCCGCTGCTGCGCGAGGCCGGCATGCCCGCGCAGGTGTTCTACGAGTTGATTGGTTTCAACGTGCCCGACGCCGCCGAGCGCGTCTGGCAGGCGCGCGACGTGATGGCCCGTCAGCGGGTTGAAGGATCCGACGTGCGCGTGGCACTGGCGCCGCATGCGCCCTACTCCGTGTCGCCCGCGCTGTTTGCCGCGATCAGGGCCGACATCGACGGCGACTCGGATCACATCTCCACCGTTCATCTTGCCGAGTCCGCCGAGGAGCTCGAGTTCGTGCGCCGCGGTACCGGTCCCTGGCGCGTGTTACTCGATGAACTTGGCGCATGGGATGCGACGTGGACGGCGCCGGGCGGTTCGCCGGTCGAGTATCTCCTCGACCTCGGATTCCTCGATCGTCGCGTGCTGGCCGTGCACGGCGTGCAGTGCACGGGTGATGATTTGGCCCGCCTGCGCGCCCTGCGCATCACGATCGTCTCGTGCCCGCGCAGCAATCGCTGGGTCGGTGCCGGGTCGCCGCCGCTCGAGGCGTTCTATGCGATGGGGGTGTCGGTCGCGTTCGGCACCGACAGTCTGGCGAGCGTCGGCGACCTGAATCTGTTCGGCGAGCTCGCAGAGGCACGGCGCATCGCACCGAAGGTGCCGGCATCGCACCTGCTCGAGAGTGCGACGCTGTGCGGCGCCCAGGCGCTCGGCTTTGCCCACGAATTCGGCACGATCGAAGCAGGGAAGCGCGCATCGCTCATCGCCGTCCGCGTGCCGGACGGCGTGACCGATGTGGAAGAATATCTGGTAAGCGGCATCGAGCCGGCCGCGATCACGTGGCTCGATGACCGTCCTCGCGCATGACCAGACTCACCACCTATCTGTCGTTTGTCAGGTTCAGCCACTCGGTGTTCGCGCTGCCGTTCGCGCTCACCGGCGCGCTGCTGGCGTGGCGCCATCACCCGTTCTCCTGGGCGCAGACCGCCTGGATCGTCGTCTGCATGGTGAGTGCCCGCAGCGCGGCCATGGGCTTCAATCGCCTTGTGGATGCGCGGCACGACGCGCTGAACCCGCGGACCGCGATGCGTGAGCTGCCGCGGGGGGCGATGCGGACGAGCGAAGCGGCGGCGTTCGTGCTGGTGGCCGCCGTCGTCTTCGTCTACGGCGCGTCGCGTCTCAACCCGCTGTGCCTCGCGCTCTCGCCGGTCGCCCTCATCGTGGTGTTCTGGTATTCGCTGGCGAAGCGGTTCACGGCCTACACGCAGCTCTTCCTCGGGCTGGCGATGGCCGTGGCGCCGGTGGGCGGGTGGATGGCGGCCGGAGGCGGCGCCGGCATCGAACCCTGGATGCTTGGTCTCGCCATCGGTCTCTGGGTGGGCGGCTTCGACGTGCTCTACGCGTGCCAGGACGTGGAATTCGATCGGGGATACGGACTCCGTTCGATTCCCACCCGTTTCGGCGTGCCGGCGTCCATCCGCATCTCACGCGCGATGCATGTCGGCGCGGTGCTCGCGATGACCGCGCTCTGGCGCGTGGCGGCGCTCACCACGCTCTACCTCGGTGGCGTGGCCATCGTGGCCCTGCTGCTCATCTACGAGCAGTCCCTGGTGAGTGATGACGATCTGTCGCAGGTGAAGAAGGCGTTCGACCTGAATGGCTACGTCGGCATCATCTACTTTGCATCGACCGCGCTCTCCTTGTACATGGGCTAACCCTTCGTGGCCGAACAACCCGTTCCCGACAAGTCCCCCAACCGCATCGCCGGCATGTTCGATGCGATTGCGCCGCGCTACGACCTGCTCAACCGCGTGCTCAGCGCCGGGATCGACCAGCGCTGGCGGGCGCGCGCTATCCATTCACTCCGGTTGGCGGGCACGGACACACTGCTCGATGTCTGCACCGGTACTGCCGACGTCGCGCTGGCCGGGCGCGCGGCTGGCGCGTCGCGCGTGCTGGGCGTCGATTTTTCTGGCGCGATGCTGTCGCTGGGGCTGGCCAAGGTCAGGGCCGCCGGGCAGGACGGCCGGATTGTGCTCGTGCGCGGTGATGCCATGCAGCTGCCGGTGGCGAGCGGGTCGACCGATGCGGCCACCGTGGCGTTTGGGATCCGCAACGTCCAGCGCCCGGAAGTGGCCTGTGCCGAGATGGCGCGCGCGCTGCGGAGCGGCGGGCGCCTCGCGATTCTCGAGTTTGGCGTGCCCCGCCTGCCCGGCGTGCGGGCGCTCTATCGCTGGTACTTCACGCGCCTGCTGCCGCTCGTCGGGAAGTTCGTATCGGGTCACGGCGGCGCGTATTCCTACCTGCCCGAGTCTGTTGGGTCGTTTCCGCCGCCGGCCGAGTTCATGACAATCCTGCGACAGGCCGGATTTGACGACGTGCGGGCAGACCCATTGACCTTCGGCATCGTCTACCTCTACACAGCGCGGAAGTTATAATCGTAAATCCTTGATTCATTTCGACTTCGACGATCGTTACCAGGACGACCTCGTCGTTGGCGCCGCCATCCCGCGCCGCGACGGCGTGCTGCTCTCCGTCGTGGTGCACGTGCTTGTCGCCGGCGCGCTGATCTTCGGTCCAAGGCTCCCGCTCTTCCAACCCAGCCGGGAAGAGCTTGAAGCGCGGCAGCGCGAGCTGCAGCGGCAGGAACAGCCGAATCAGACATTCGCGTTCGTGCAGCCTCGCGTCGACGTCCCCGCATTGCGCACGCCCGAACGTGCCCAGCCCTCCGATCTTGATCGACGGGCGCAGGCGCCGCAGCCGGCGCCCCGTCCAGAGAACCCGCTGCCGTTCACGCGTGGCAACTCCGCTCAGCAGGTCGAAGGGGCACAGGCGGAGAAGATGCGAGGGCCGGAGACGCCGGCCGAGCCGAATGTTGTCCAGCCCCAGCCCGAGGAACAGCTCGCGCGTGTGCTGCCGCAGGCCGACAATGGATTGCGCCGTCCGCAACCTGCGCGTCCTGCGCCTGGTGCGCTCGGTGACGCGCTCCGCAATCTCCAGCGCTACGTACAGAACGAGAAGTTCGACAACCCACAGGGTGGGCAGAACACGCCCGGTGCGAGCATTCAGTTCGACACCAAGGGCGTTGAATTCGGCCCGTGGCTCCGCCGATTCATCGGCCGCGTGCGCCGGGCCTGGTTCATCCCGATGGCGGCGCAGACGATGGGGGGGCACGTCGTGATCCAGTTCAACATCCACCGCAACGGCGCCATCACGGACGTCGCCGTCGTGCAGCCCTCCAGCATCGACTCGTTCAATCTCGCCGCCTTCAACGCGGTTGTCGGCGCGAGCCCCGTGGATCCGCTGCCCCCGGAATATCCGTCGGAACAAGCGTTTTTCACGGTCACGTTCTATTACAACGAGCAGCCGCCGGCCTAAGCGCCGTCGCCGGTGTGGTGAGATCAACGCGTGCGTCCGACTATGGTGGCCGTCCTGGGCCAGACCGCATCAGGCAAGAGCGCCCTCGCGCTGGCGCTCGCCGAGCGATACGGCGGCGAGATCATCAATTGCGACTCGACGGCCGTGTATCGCGGGTTCGACATCGGCACGGACAAGGTGCCGATCGAGGCGCGGCAGGGGATTCCGCACCACCTCATCGATATCGCTGACCCATCAGAGGTCTACACCGCAGCGGATTTTGCCCGGGATGTGGCTGCCACGATGCGCGACATCCACGCACGAGGCAGATTGCCTATCCTGGTCGGGGGAACAGGCCTCTACTACCGGGCACTGACGCGCGGGCTGTTTCCAGGCCCTGCCGCCAACAGCGCACTGCGGGCGCGGCTGGATCGTATCGCCGACCGTCGTGGTGTCGAACGCCTGCATCGGTTGCTGGGTCGTGTCGACGCCACGTCGGCGGCGCGCATCATGCCGCGCGACCGGAAGCGTCTGGTCCGCGCCCTCGAGGTCTACATCACGACCCGCCGTCCGCTCAGCGACCACTTCAGTGATACCCAGTCGCTTATTCCGGATGTCGATGTGGTTGCCGTGGCGCTCCAATTGCCCCGTGAGTTGACGGCGGAGCGGGTAGCGCGGCGCGTGGAGGAGCAGTTCACGCGCGGCATCGTCGACGAGGTCCTCGGCCTGCTGGCGTCCGGCGTGCCGGAGCAGGCCCGTCCCTTCGGGGGGCTCGTGTACCGCCAGGTGATTGAGATGCTGCGCGGGGTGCGCGGCGAGGCCGAGACGCGCGCGCTGATCGTCCAGGAGAACCGCCGCTACGCGCGACGGCAGTTGATCTGGTTCCGCAAAGAGCCTAATCTAGTCTGGTTTGACGGACCGGGCGAGCGCCTGGAGACGCTGCAGCGCGTCGAGGCAGTTCTTGCCGACCGCGGCGTACGACCGCTGCTGTGATGAGTACTCCTACAGTCCGGATAGTCCATTAGATGGCCCAGGCAACTGAACCCCGAACGTCGACATCAGAATCATCCCCGAACATTCAGGATGTCTTCCTGAATCACGCGCGGCGAGAGCGGATCGAGGTCACGATTCACCTGCTCGACGGGCGGCACTTCGAGGCCCGCATCAAGAACTTCGATCGCTTTGCCGTGATCGTGGACGTGAGCGGTGCGGACCAGATGATTTTCAAGCACGCGATCGCCACGATCGCGACAGGACGATCGGTCGCCAATTACCTCTCCACGCAGCACCCCTGATTGAGCGGTCCCTTCACGCGCGTCTTCCTGATCGTGCTCGATAGCGTCGGGATAGGCGAGCTGCCGGACGCCGCCGCTTACGGGGATGTCGGCAGTAATACCCTCGGGAACATCGCCGCGCGGGTCCCGCTGAAGATTCCCACACTCCGTTCGCTCGGGCTGGTTCAGCTTGTGCCGGCACTGTCCTCAATAAATGACTCCCGACCCCTTTTGCGTGGGGCATACGGGCGGATGGCCGAAGCGTCCCCAGGGAAGGATTCGGTCACGGGGCACTGGGAAATGATGGGCATCGTGCTGGAGCGGGCGTTTCCGACGTTTCCACAGGGGTTCGCGCCAGATCTGATCGCGGAGTTCGAGCGCCGAATTGGGCGGGGCACCATAGGCAACGTGGTGGCCTCGGGCACCGAGATCATCGACCGCCTCGGTCCGGAGCACGTTCGGACGGGCATGCCGATCATTTACACCTCGGCCGACAGCGTATTTCAGATTGCCGCGCATGAAGAGGTCGTTCCAATCGCCGAGCAGTACCGCATCTGCGAGATAGCGTTCGAGCTGGTGGGGAAGGGGCTTGGTGTCGGCCGCGTGATCGCACGGCCGTTTGTCGGCACGCCCGGTGCGTTCCGCCGCACGGCCAACCGCCACGACTATGCGCTCGATCCGACCGGGGAGACGCTGCTTGATCGGCTCGTGGCCCGCGGTATCCCTGTCCTCTCGATCGGAAAGATTCATGACTTGTTCGCGGGCCGCAGCACCGGCCGTGCCGTGCACACCGCGAGCGACGCCGAAGGTATGGACCACGTCGATGCGGCCATGACGGACGTGCGCGAGGGGCTCGTCTTTGCCAATATCGTCGACTTTGATGTGCTGTATGGCCATCGCAACGACGTGGGCGGCTACGCGGCGAACCTCGAACGCTTCGACGAACGGCTGGCCCGCGTACTGCCCCGGTTGCGTACGACAGATCTGCTGGTGGTCACCGCCGACCACGGCAACGATCCGAGCACGCCGGGCACCGATCATTCGCGCGAGTACGTCCCGGTGCTGCTGGCCGGCGCGCGAGTCAAGGCCGGCACGAACATCGGCTCGCGCAGTACGTTCGCCGACCTTGGGCAGACGCTCGCCGAGAACTTCGGCGTCGGACCGCTCGCGCACGGCACCAGTTTTCTGGAGGAGATCGTTGTCGACCATCCGTGAGGCCCTCGAACA
>CANJYC010000005.1 GCA_947478985.1 Acidobacteriota bacterium
ACGGCGAAGCTCCCACGTGATGATGACCGTGGCAAGAGCCAGCGCGGCCGCGACGACACCCAATGACGCGACGAACAGTTTCGCGCGGAACCCGAGCGTCACGTCTCCTCGCCGTCCGCCAGTTTGTAGCCGAACTGCTTGACCGTGACCAGTGCGTGGACGAGGGCCGGCAGCTTTTCGCGCAATCGCCGGACGTGCACGTCCACCGTACGCGTGCCGCCCGTATAGCGGTAGCCCCAGACGTCGCTGAGCAGCTGATCGCGCGACAGCACACGGCCCCGGCGCTCCATCAGGTACTGGAGGAGCATGAACTCCTTGGCGGTCAGCCTCACATCGGCGCCCGCGCTCGTGACCGTGTGGCGCGAGAGGTCCATCACAATCTCGCCGCACTGGAGCGTCGAGGCCGGCTGTTCGTGCCGGCGCGACCGCCGCATCAGGGCTTTCACGCGTGCCACCAGCTCGTTGGGACTGAATGGCTTGGCGACGTAGTCATCGGCGCCGATCTCCAGCCCCATCACGCGGTCGGCTTCCTCGGTGCGCGCGGTCAGCATAATGATGGGCAGGGCGGCGGTCGCCGTGTCGGCGCGCAGGGCGCGGCACACCTCGAGACCGCTGATCCCCGGCAGCATGACGTCCAGGATGACGACATCGACCGGCTGGCGGCGGGCGTACGCCAGCGCTTCGTCACCGGCGGCGGCGATGTGGGAATCCCATCCGGACTTCCGGCAGTAGTGGGCGATCAGCTCCGCGATATCGCGGTCATCTTCGGCGATGAGAATGGTCACGGGTGCAGGCACATTGTGCCCGATCGCGCTACGCGGCGCCGACGAGCCTGCGGACGGCCTCGTAGGTCAGCGCGGCGATCAGCGCCGAGGCGGGGATGGTGAGAATCCATGCCCAGATGATGCGCTGCGCCACGCCCCAGCGGACGGCGGACAGACGGTGCACGGAACCAACGCCGATGATCGCCCCGGTGATCGTGTGGGTGGTGCTGACGGGGATGCCGTAACTGCTCGCGACAAAGAGGGTGATGGCCCCGGAGGTCTCGGCCGCGAAGCCGCCGAAGGGCTGGAGCTTGGTGATCCGGCTCCCCATGGTGTGGACGATACGCCAGCCGCCCGACAGTGTGCCGAGCCCGATCGCCGCGTGCGCCGCGAGGATGACCCACATGGGGATGTCGAAGGTATGCAGATAGCCGGCCGTGAACAGGACACCGGCGATGATGCCCATGGTCTTCTGGGCATCGTTGGTCCCGTGGCCGAGGCTGTAGAGCGCCGCCGAGAGCAACTGCAGGCGGCGGAACCACTTGTCGACACGTGACGGCGAGAAGCCCTTGAAGATCCAGAGCGACAGCACCGAGATCGCGAAGCCGAGGGTCATGCCCATCATCGGCGCCACGATGATGAAGATGAGCGTCTTGGTCCAGCCCGAGACGATCAGGGCGCCGACGCCGGCCTTGGCGATCGCGGCCCCGGCATACCCCCCGACGAGCGCGTGTGACGAACTCGTCGGCAGGCCGATGTACCAGGTAATCAGATCCCAGACGATGGCGCCGATCAGGCCGGAGAAGATGACCGCCGAGGTGACGACCGCGAGGTCGATCATCCCGCTGCCCATCGTCTTGGCCACGGCGGTGCCGAAACCGAAGGCCGCGAGAAAGTTGAAGGCTGCGGCCCAGGCGACGGCCTTGCCCGGCGTGAGGACGCGCGTCGACACCACCGTGGCGATGGAGTTGGCGGCGTCGTGGAACCCGTTGATGTAGTCGAAGACCAGCGCGACCGCGATGAGCGCGATCACGACGATGAGCCTGAGGTCCATACGTCAGCCGTTCTTCACGATAACGCCTTCAATCAGGTTGGCGACGTCCTCGCATCGATCCGTGGCGCTTTCGAGCAGGTCGAAGATTTCCTTCCACTTCATGACCACGATGGGGTCGCGCTCCTGGTCGAACAGCTCGACAATCGCATCCTGATGGCAGCGGTCGGCCTCGTGCTCGAGTTGCTTGATCTGGGCGGCCAGCTCGAGCACACCCTTGCGTTTCTCCAGCGCGACGAGAGCCGCGGTCAGGCGGTCGACCGAGTCGACGATGATCTCGGTGAGGCGACGGGCGCCCTGGCGGACGACGGTGATCTTGTAGAGCCTGATGACGGCCGCCGCTGCGTCAATGGCGTCCATGATGTCGTCGAGCTCGCTGGCGAGCGCGTGAATGTCCTCGCGGTCGAGCGGGGTGACGAACGTGCGGTTCAGGCGGTCGATGATGGCCCGCGTCGTTCGATCGCAGGCGTGCTCAACCTCCTTGATCTCTTCTGCCTTGGCCATGTCCGGGGCATCGCCGGCCAGCATCTGCTTCAAGGTGCGCGCACCGGTCCGGATCTGCTCGGACAGGGCGATAAACTCCTCGAAGAAGCGTTCGTCGCGGGGAATCAGACTGAAACGGGCCATGTCACCTCTCGCAATCGGGAAATCCTAGCAGACTTTTCTTGATCGCTACGACCATGCAGGGCCACCCGCGTGGCCGTGTCGCGGGTCGGGACGTGCGGCCTCGTCACAACTCCCGCACACCGTGGCTGTGCAGCAGGAACCATCCGGCGACGAGGCTGAGCAGCAGGCCGTTGACGCCGAGGACAACGGGCGCCGACACAAGGCTTGCCGTCCACCCGGCGGCGAGGCTGCCGAGCGGCATGCCGCCGCGGAACGCCACCATGTAGATGCTCATCACACGCCCGCGCATCTCGTTGGGCGCGATGAGCTGCACGAGTGACGAGAGCATGGCGAAGCACATCACCATCGTCGTGCCGATGCCGAACAGCAGCAGCTGGTTGATCCAGAGCACGCGCGTGATCGCGAACAGGACGACGAGCAGACCGAAGGTGGCCTGCAGGACCAGCGCCGTCGCGCCCATGTGGCGGAACCGTCCCATCCAGGCCACGCACAGGGCCCCGGTGACGGCCCCGGCCCCGGCGCTCGCCATCAGGGTCGTGTACTGCGCCACGCCACCATGGAACACGTTCTGGGCAAAGAGCGGCAGGAACGTCAGCACCGGTGTGCCGAGGAACGTCGTGGCGAAGGCGAGGATGGTGAGGCCGATGACGCCCGGCTGCGATCGCACATAGGCGAACCCGATCTTCAGCTCGTCCTGCATCCGTGACGGCGTCGTGGCTGGCACGTGGCGGATGCGGAGCGCGAGCAGAGCGGCGATGACGGCGAGAAACGAGAGGCCGTTGAGCCCGAAGCACGCCGCCATGCCGAAGGCCGTGAGCGCCGCGCCCGCGAGCAGCGGGCCGACCACGCGCGCCAGATTGAACTGGATCGAGTTGAGGGCGACGGCGTTGGGGAGATCCTGTTTCTCGACGAGCGAGGGCACCAGCGACTGGTGCGCGGGGCCGCCAAACGCCTGCGCGATCCCGGTGATGACCGAGAGCACGAGGATGTGCCAGATGCGGATGGCGTCCCAGTAGACGAGGGCCGCCAGGGTGAAGGCCGTGCCCATCTGGATGATCTGCGAGGTGATGAGCACGTGGCGGCGATCGCGCCGGTCGGCGACCACGCCGCCGATCAGGGTGAAGAGGATGATCGGCGCCTCGCCGAGGAACGATTCAAGGCCGAGGTAGAACGCGGACGCGGCGCCGGCGAGGGTGAGGATGAGCCAGTTCTGCGCCACTTCCTGCATCCAGGTGCCGATGCTGGAGGTGAAGGCACCCGACCAGAGGATGCGGAAGTCGCGATAGGTGAGAGCTGCCCCGAGACGTCGCCAGGGGGTCTGCTGCGCCGCCGGGGTACTCAACGCCGCGATCTTACTGCTTGCGCATTTGCCTTGGTTTCGCTATACATTCGCCTACAGGCGAATATATGGCGAATACAGCACGAGCGGTTCTCGAATCAGCCCTTCGCGTCCGGAAGCTCGATCGGACGCTGACCACGGCGCTCCCGGCACTCGAGCGCACCGACCCCTCGGCCCTCGTGCCGACGGACGTCGCTGCGCTTGACGCCTGCCTGCGCGGCGGCCTGCCGCGCGGACAGCTCTGTGAGATTGCCGGTCCGCGATCGTCAGGGCGCCTGACGGTGCTCCTGCAGCTGATGGCGGCGGCGGTACGGCGAGGGGAGATCGTGGCCTTCGTGGACACCTTCGATCGCTTCGACGTGGCATCGGCCGTGGCGGCGGGGGTGGATCTCACCCGTGTGCTCTGGATTCGCGGCCAGTCCATCGCGCGGACGCAGGGTGCCGCGTCGGCTTCGCTCGAGCGCGCCATCGACCGCGCGCTCAAGTCACTCAACCTCGTGCTGCAGGCGGGTGGATTCGGGGTGGTCGCGATCGATCTCGCCGATGTGCCCCTGCCGGCACTCACGCGGATCCCGTTCACCACGTGGCTGCGCGTGCAGCGGACGATCGAGGGGAGTGAGACCGCCTGCGTGCTCGTCACCCCGGAACCGGTGGCGCGCAGCGCCGGCGGGCTCACGCTCACGCTTGGTGCCGAGGCGCAGTGGATAGGGGATGCGGATCGCCGCCGCCGGCTGACCGGTCTCGATGTCTCGGCGCACGTGATGTCGCCGCGGCGACGTGTGGGAGGAGACGCGCATGTTCGGTGCACTCTTCGCGGCTGAGGGGAGTGACGCCGCCGTGTTGATGGCCGTCGCGCGGCAGTTCTCGCCGTACGTCGAGGCCTGCGGCACGCGCGAGGTGCTCCTCGACCTGAGCGGCCTGGAGCGGTTGCTCGGGGATGCACGGACCATTGCCGGCGAACTGCGGCGTACGGCCGCGGATCGTGGCCTGCGCGTGCGTCTGGCCCTGGCCGCCACGCGCACCGCCGCACGCCTGCTCGTCCATCACCGCGCGGGCATCACCATTGTGCCTCCGGGTGATGAGGCCTACGCACTGGCCGCGCTGCCGCTGGAACTGCTCACCGTGCTCACGCAGCCTGAACAGAAGCCTGAGCGGGCACCCGATCCAGGCACACGCAGATCAGGTACACGTAGGCCAAATACACGCCGCGCCGGCGCACTGAGCCTCGACACGCTTCGAGGCTGGGGATTGCGCACCATCGGTGAATTCGCCGCGCTGCCGCCGGACGAGGTCGCGGCGCGAATGGGGCAGGCCGGGGTCGGCTGGCAACGGCTCGCGTGGGGGGAAGACCCGCGTCCGCTGGTGCCGACGCTGCCTGAGGAGCGCTTCGAGCAGGCGCTCGATCTCGAGTGGCCGATCGAGGGACTGGAGCCGCTGTCGTTCGTGCTGGGCCGCCTGATGGAACCGCTCGAGGCCCACCTGGCGCGGCGCGATCGGGGGGCCGCCGTGCTGCACCTGCGGCTGCATCTGGTCAGGATGGCGGGCGCACCACCCATGGTGCACGAGCGATCGCTGCAGCTGCCGACGCCGATCCGCGATGCACGCACGCTGCGCTCGCTGGCGCTGCTCGATCTCGAATCGCATCCTCCGCCAGCGGCGATCGATCGGGTGGTCGTGGCCGTGGATCCCACACCCGGTCGCGTCATCCAGTTCTCGTTGCTGACGCGCCCGCTGCCGTCCCCCGAGCAGCTCTCGACGCTGATGGCGCGCCTCAACGCGTTGATGGGAGAAGGGCGCTGCGGCGCGCCGGCGGAGGTCGATTCATGGAAGCCGGGCGCCTTCGCGATCACGGCTTTCGCGCCTGTGGCATCACCGGATGGTCTCGAAGTCTCCAGGCCTCGCGATGCCGGGCCCGTCACCAATGGCGCGGGGGATGGAAGGGCAGAGGGCAGCGCTCCGCCGGCGGTGGCGCTCCGCCGGTTTCGCGTGCCCGTGCCCGCCCGTGTGAGCCTTGAAGCGGGCAAGCCCGCGCGCGTGACAACCGATCGGCGCGGGTTGAGCGGTGGCGGGGTCGAGATGTGCGCGGGTCCATGGCGGACGTCCGGAGCCTGGTGGGAGGAGTCGGCGCCGGGCACGTCATGGGATCGCGATGAGTGGGACGTGTCCTTGCGCGACGGGGGCACCTACCGCCTGTTCCGCGAGCGCACCGCGGACCACTGGTTCATCGACGGCATCGTTGACTAGTGCGTGCACCGCCCACTACCTACCGCCTACTGACTACTGCCTACTGTGTACATCGAGCTTCATGCTGCGTCTGCGTTCAGCTTTCTGCAGGGGGCGTCCCTTCCGGAAGCGCTCGTCGAGCGGGCCGCGGCGCTCGGGTACCCGGCACTGGCGCTGCTCGATGCCGACGGCGTCTACGGCGCGCCGCGCTTCCATAAGGCCGCCAGACAGGCCGGCATCCGCCCCATCGTCGGTGCGGAGCTGACGATCGGCCGACCGTCGGCAGCAGGCAGTCGGCAGGCTGCCTACCGCCTGTTCGCTGCGACCTGGCGTCTCCCCGTGCTTGTCGCGTCGTCAGAGGGCTACCAGAACCTCTGCCGCCTGGTCACGCGCATGAAACTGCGCGCGCCGAAAGGCGAAGGGGCGCTGGTGCTGGAGGAGCTCGAGGGGTTCACGACGGGCCTGGTCGCGCTCGTCGGCTCGCCGCTCCTCGTGACGCAGCAGTACGGCGTCGGCGGCCTGCTCGATCGCCTCGTGGGCCTGTTCGGTCGCGGCAACGTGTGCGTCGAGCTGCAGCGGCACCTGCTGCGTGACGAGGAAGAGGACAACGTGGCGCTCGCGGAGCTGGCGAAGGCGTTTCGGGTTCCGGTCGTCGCCGCCAACGGCGTCCGCTTTGCCGAGCCGGCCGATCGGCGGCTCTTCGATGTGCTGACCTGTGTGCATCACAAGACGACGCTCGACATCGCCGGGCGGAGGCTGGCGCGCAACGCCGAGCGCTATCTGAAATCACCGGAGGCGATGGCGCAGCTCTTCGCCGATCGTCCCGATGCGCTGGCCGGGACGGCGGCGCTCGCCGAGCGTCTCGAGTACACGATGGCCGACCTCGGCTACCAGTTTCCCAGATACCCCGTGCCGGACGGCGGGAACGAGAGCGTGTTTCTCCGCCATGTCACGGAGGCGGGGGCACGTGATCGCTATCGTCCGTACTCCGACAAGGCCCGCGCCCAGATCACGCGCGAACTCGATCTGATCGAGAAGCTCAGCCTGGCCGGCTACTTTCTCATCGTCTGGGACATCGTCAATTACTGTCGTCAGCAGGGCATCCTGGTCCAGGGACGCGGCTCGGCGGCCAACAGTGCCGTCTGCTACAGCCTCGGCATCACGGCGGTCGATCCGATCGCGATGGATCTGCTGTTCGAGCGATTCCTGTCGGAGGAGCGTCGCGAGTGGCCCGACATCGACCTCGACCTGCCGAGCGGCGAGTCCCGTGAGCGCGTGATCCAGCATGTCTACGAGAAGTACGGCCAGTTCGGCGCGGCGATGACCGCCAACGTCATCACCTACCGCACGCGCAGCGCCGCGCGCGAGGTGGGGAAGGTGCTCTCGCTGACGGAGGGGGACATCGACGCGGTCACACAGGTGATGAACAACGTCGAGCAGGTCGGCCCGAACGAGGCCTTCGTCCGCCACATGGCCGCGGCGGGCGTCTCGCTCGACATGCCGCGCATGCGGACGTTTGCCGATCTCTGGACGCGCATCCAGGATCTGCCGCGCCATCTCGGCCAGCACTCCGGCGGCATGGTCGTGTCCGAGGGCGCGCTCGACGCGGTGGTGCCGCTCGAACCGGCGAGCATGCCCGGGCGTGTCGTCATCCAGTGGGACAAGGACGACTGTGCCGACATGGGGATCGTCAAGATCGACCTGCTCGGCCTCGGCATGATGGCGGCGCTGCAGGACGCCGTGGCGCTGGTGAACAGCACGCCGTCGCCGCCGGCGGCTGCCGGATCAGGAACCGTCGCGCGCTTCGATCTCGCGCATCTTCCCCCAGACGATCCGGAGGTCTACGACCTGCTGCGGAAGGCGGACACGATCGGGGTCTTTCAGGTGGAGTCGCGGGCGCAGATGGCCACGCTGCCGCGGTTGTAGCCGACGCACTTCTACGACCTCGTCGTGCAGGTGGCGATCATCCGCCCAGGGCCGATTGTCGGCGACATGGTGCACCCGTACCTGAACCGCCGCGCCGGCCGTGAGCCGGTGGTGCCGCTGCACCCCAGTCTCGAGCCGGTGCTGGCGCGCACGCTTGGCGTGCCGCTCTTCCAGGAGCAGTTGCTGCGCATGGCGATGGTCGCCGCCGGGTTCACGGGCGGGCAGGCCGAGGAACTGCGCCGGGCCATGGGATTCAAGCGCTCGGAGAAGCGGATGCAGCAGATCGAGGTGCAGCTGCGCGACGGGATGGCGCGGAACGGCATCCGCGGCGAGACCGCCGATCGGATCGTCCAGTCGATCACCTCGTTTGCGCTCTACGGGTTCCCCGAGTCGCACGCGGCGAGTTTCGCACTGCTCGCCTATGCCAGCGCGTATCTCAAGGTGCACTACCCGCTGGCGTTCTACACGACGCTCCTCAACAACCAGCCGATGGGCTTTTATCACCCTGCCTCGCTCGTCAAGGACGCGCAGCGCCGGGGCATGCGGTTTCACCCGATCGACGTGCAGCACTCCGACTGGCGCTGCCGCATCGAGGAGGACGGCGGCATCCGCATCGGCTTCATGTACGTGAACGGCTTGCGCAAGGAAGCAGGGGAGAGCATGGCGGCATGTGATCGTACGAAGACAGCGGCGCCTCCGTTGCTGTGCGCGAAGTGCGGGTGCGACACCGAGTCGATGATCGAGACTGTCAGCGACACCCCCGCGGCGCGGACCTACTACTGCAACGTCTGCTCCCACGAATGGAGCGTGCCGCTGCAGCCGGTGGGCCGGTTCACCTCAATCGAGGATGTCGTGCGCCGGACCGGCCTGCGCCGTGACGAATTGACGACGCTGGCCGACATCGGGGCGCTCAATGCGTTCACCCACGAGCGGCGCAGCGCGATGTGGCAGGTGGAGCAGGCGGTGCGACGCACCGGTGATCTGTACGCGGGCCTTGAGGACACCACTCAGGGCGCAGGTCATGAGGCTGAGGCCCCGCCGGCGTCACCGTTGCGGCCGATGACCGTGCACGAGCGCCTGCACGCCGACTATGCGGGGACGGGGCTGACCATCGGACCGCATCCGATGGCGCTGCGGCGCGGCGACATGGCCCTTCGCGGTGTGCTGCGCGCCTCCGATCTGCCGCAGGCGAGAAACGGCCGACGTGTGCGCGTGGCCGGAATGGTTATCACGCGTCAGCGTCCCGGCACCGCCAAGGGGTTCGTCTTTCTGACGCTGGAGGACGAGACCGGCGTCTCCAACGTCATCATCCGTCCCGATCTCTTCGAGCGCGACCGTACGACCGTCATCCGCCAGCCCTTCCTGATTGTCGATGGGGTGCTCCAGCACCAGGACGGGGTGCTGTCGGTGCGGGCGGAGCGGGTGCAGGGGATGGAGGGGGGAACCGCCGTCGACGCCCACGATTTCTACTGAGCGCAGGCCCCTATTTGACACGGTTGTCCGGAGGTTGTTACAGTCCGACGTTCTCTGACTCTGGAGTTTACGCAAGGTTTCGGATCGCCCTCGATCCGGGAGATGCACTGATGTCGTTTGCTGTAGGTATTCGCCATGCGCGCCGCGCGGCCCTGCTGCCGCTGCTCGCGCTGTTCTGCTCCTTCCTGGCTCTTCCTGCCGTGGCCCACGCGCAGGCGTCAGCCAACAGCGGTCAAATCGGCGGAGAGGTGCTTGACCCGTCAGGCGCGGCCGTCGTCGACGTCGCCGTCGAGGTTCGAAATATCGACACCAATTACTCGCGCGCCGGAAAGACGGACAGCGCCGGCCGCTATGCGGTGGGCCCGGTTCCGCTCGGCACCTATGACGTGACGGTGACGCCGGCCAACATGGCGGCCTCCACGCAGCGCGTCTATGTCTCGCTCGGCGCTCGCGCCGCGGCCGACTTCACGCTGGGCCTGTCCGGCGTGAAGGAATCGGTCGACGTCGTCGCCGGGGCGATGAATCAGCCGACGCAGACCTTCTCCAAGTCCATTCTGTCCGAGACCCAGCTCCGCGACCTGCCCGCGCCCGGACGGCGCATCAAGAACCTCTTCCTGCTGACGCCGGCGTCGCAGATCGAGCCCGAATGCGGCGGATTCTCGGTGTCGGGGCAGAAAGGTGTCGACACGGCGTTCAATGTGGACGGCGGCGACTACACCAGCTCGCACTTCTGCGGCCACGTGGAGATGACGCCCAGCTTCACGGTGGAGGCGCTGCAGGAATTCCAGGTACTCCGCAGCACGTTCTCGGCCGAGTTCGGCCGTTCGAGCGGCGGCATCGTCAACCTCGCCACCAAGTCGGGCACCAACCAGTTCCACGGGTCGAGCTTCTACCTCTTCCGCAACGACGCGTTGACCAAGATCGACCCGTACGGCAAGGAACAGATCAACCTGGGCAATCAGTACGGCGGTTCGATCGGCGGCCCGATCGTCACCGACCGGACGTTCTTCTTCAGCGCGGCTGAAGCGCAGTACAACACCAAGCCCGTGAAGGTGCTGTTCGATCAGTTGGACAGCCAGGGCATCAGGAACACAGCCGGCGCGCAGGCCCTCCTGGCCACGGCGCCGGAGACCGGCCTCACCGCGGTGAGCCGTCTCGAGTCGATGATCAATCGCATCGACCACCGCATCACAAACGGCCAGAACCTGGTCGTGCGTGGAGACTTCACGCACGACAAGATCATGAATTCGATCGGGTCCTTCATCAACACCAACGGCCTCGGTTCCGATTCACTCACGAACCGCGACGTGACCAACGCCTCGCCGACCAGCAATCGCACGAACGCGACCGGGATGGTGCAGCTGATGTCCGTCATCGGTCCGCGACAGGTCAACGAACTGCGGGTGCAGGCAGCGCGCGAGTACCGGCCGTGGGAACCGGGCGTCGGCCCGGAAGTGACGGTTCGCGAAGGCGCTCCCTTCCAGACCGTGGCGATCTACGGGCCGCAGGCGACCGGCCTGAGCTACGGCAACGTGGGCTACAAGTTCACTGACAAGCGCTACCAGTTCACGGACAACCTGTCCTTCGTCAGTGGCTCCCACACCCTGAAGACGGGCGTCGATGCGGACCTGGTGTTCTCGCGCGTCGTCTTCAACCCGGGCAGCAACGGCATTTACCGTTTTGACGGTCTGGCCAATTACCTGGCGCGCCAGCCGGCGACCTACTCTCAGTTCGCGGGCACCGGCACCGTCGACACGGGCAAGCACCAGATCGCGATCTACGCGCAGGACGAGTGGCGTGTGGCCCCGGGCCTCACAGTCAGCCCCGGATTCCGCTACGAGATGGCGCTGCTTCCGGACTATCAGGCGGCCACGGTGCCGCAGAACCGCTACCCGTTGGCGACGAGCATTCCGGACGACAAGGAGATGATCGGGCCGCGCCTCGGCATGGCGTGGGATACCCGCCAGGACGGCAAGACGGTACTGCGTGCCGCCGCCGGAGTGTTTTATGCGCCTCCGTACATCTCGCTGTTTGAACAGGCTATTGTCAGCAACGGCGGCAACCCGGAACTGAGCAGCACTGTCAGCCTGAACAGCAACGCCGAAATCCAGGCCGCCTTCAACAGCGTCGGCATCAACCTGCCCGGCGCGCCGCTCAACAACCTGCCGGGCTTCACGCTCGCGCAGTTGAACCAGCTGCGGTCGCCGGCCTCACGGCTTGCGCAGTCGACGAGCGTGTTCTACTTCGATCAGAACTTCAAGCTGCCGCGGTCGGTGCAGTTCCGCGGTGCGATCGAACGCCAGTTGGGCACCGGCATCACGGCCTCGCTCGACTACACGCAGATCGCCGTCTCGCGGATGGACCGCGTGCGCGACATCAACCTGCCCTCGCCGACTATCGATGCCACCGGCCGTCCGGTCTATACGCCGAGCGCCGCGGTGAGCGTGAACTCGCTGCGCCCGGATTCGAAGTTCGGCGCGGTCTACGTGACCGAGTCGTCGGCGCGTTCGCTCTATCGCGGGACCACCGCGATCCTGAACGTTCGTCGCACCAGCTTCCTGGTCGACGCCAGCTATACGCTCGGCTATAGCCAGAGCTACGACGACCACGAGAACGGCGGGTTCAGCGGCGCGAACTACGTTGACGTGAACAACATCGCGAACGAGTACGGCTGGTCGAACATCGATCAGCGTCACCAGTTCACGACCAACGGCGTGGTGTTCCTGCCCAAGGGGATCCAGTTCGCCACGCAGATGCGCTACAACTCGGGCCGGCCGTTCAGCCCGAGAACGGGTGTCGACTCCAACCGTGACGGCGTCACCAATGATCGGCCGATGCTGAATGGTTCGGTGGTCGGGCGCAATCCCGACGCCTACCGCAAGGGCGGCTTCGCCGATACGAGCGTGCGGCTGCAGAAGAACTTCACGCTGCCGAGCGAGAAGATGATTTCGATCACGGCTGAGGCGTTCAACATCTTCAATGCCGCGAACATGGAGACCAACCAGATCAACTACGGGAACGACCTGTCCCAGCCGAGCACGAACCCGCTCTTCGGGAAGACGGTCGATGCGAACGGTGTGCCGATTCCGGGAAACACGCTGCGCACGACGCCGTTCCAGGTGCAGCTGGGGCTTCGGCTCCAGTTCTAGGCACGTTCGGTTCACGTCACACGAGGGGCCGGCTGCAAGGCTGGCCCCTCGTCGTCCGAAGGCCGCTGCAACATGCCGTCATCACGTGCCTCGTCACAAGCACTGTCACAATCGCTGTCACATGCGCCATCACATCCGCCTTCAGGCGGAATGATGCGTCGATCGAGCCTGCCTCTGGCCGCGATGGCGGCCGTGCTCGTGATGCTGGTGTCAGCGGTGGCACCCCTCCACGGCGCCAACGTCCTCGACCAACTCAAGACCCGATTCAATCAGGACACCGGCGTGCTGCGGCTCGTCGTGCTCGTCTCGCCCACCTGTCCCGAGTGCACCAGCGGGGCAGGCTGGATTCAGGAATACATCCTGAAGCGCAATCCGACGCTCAACCTCAAGGTCTACACTGTCTGGTATGAGATGTATCCGGGAGACTCCCCGGACGATTTTCCGGCGGCGCGCAAGATGATGCCGGACAAGCGCGTGTCACACTTCTGGGACCAGGGAAAGGACGTCGGGCGCTGGTTCTTCGGCCTTGTGCCGACGGCCACCACGGGCGAGATTGAGTGGGACGCCTTCTACCTCTACGATAAGGATTCGGTCTGGGCAGAGCGGCCAACGGCCATGCTCACCTGGGGCCGCACGATCTTGAAGGATCGCAGGAAGCTGACGGCGGCGGTGGCGGAATTGACGGGAGATCAACGATGAGCGTAAGACGCATTCGACCGGTGCTGGTTCTGCTCCTGCTCCTGGCAGGTGTCCGCCATGCCGACGCCGACATTCACTGGTACAAGGATCTGAAGGAGGCGAGCGCGGTCGCGCAGAAGAACAACCTGCCGATGTTCATCGACTTCTGGGCGGACTGGTGCGGCGTCTGCAAGATCATGGATGCGGAGGTCTATACCGACCCGAAAGTGATCAAGGCCTTCGAGGCGAATGTCGTCGGTGTGCGGCTGCATTTCGACCTGCAGCCGGACATGGCGCACAAGTACAACGTGCCCGCGCTGCCGTTCCTGGTCTGGACGAATTCCTACGGCACGCCACTCGCGTACCATCGCGGTCTGCTCGAAGCCGAGGACCTCGGGCGTGTGCTCGAAGCCATGCCGGACCTCGCGGAGATTAACAGGCTCGACCGCAATCTGCAGAAGGACAAGAACAATCTCGCGGATCTGCTGAACCTTGGGCACTCGCTTCGGGAATCAGGCTTCTACGAAACGAGCAGCACCTATTTCGAGCGCGCGTTGAAGCAGAAGGCCGCGAAGGGCGATGCGGCGATGCGCGAGTCGGTGCTCTTCGATATGGGGCAGAACGCGCTGCAGATTGAGGACGGCAAGAGCGCGGCTGCCACGTTCGAGCAGAGTGTGAAGGAATTCCCGAAAAGCTCCCGGATGCCGGACGTGCTGCTGGGTCTGGGCAAGGCCTACGCGCTCGACGACAAGGCCGACAAGGCCCGGAAGTCCCTCAACGCCGTCATCGCGGACTATCCGGACTCGGCCGCGGCGGCGGAAGCCCGCTCGCTGCTCAAGACACTGTAGGATAGCGATCGATGCGCGAGCCTGCTGCACGCCTTCGGCGGATTGGGTCACTGGCTACGGCCACGGGTGTCACGGTGGACACGTTGCGCTACTACGAGCGCGAGGGTCTGCTGCCGCACGCCGATCGGACGGCGGGCGGGTTCCGCCTCTACACCCAGGAGATGACGGAACGCCTGTTGTTCATCAAGCAGGCGCGGCAGCTGGGATTGAGTCTGCGGGAGATCCGTGAGCTCGTGGAGCCCGACAACTGCCGCTGCTCAAAGATGCGCACCGTGATTGCCGAGCGTCTGGCCGACGTCGACGAGCGTCTTCACGAGCTGGAACTCTTCCGGAACGCGCTGCAGACGGCCCTTGATCGCTGCGATCAGACATCGGTGCGATCGAAGAACGCCGACTGCCCTGGGGTGCGACACCTGGGCGCGGCCAAGCCCTCCTCGTCGTAACCCCGACTACGTCCCTTCGGTGAGGGCGTCCGCGCTCACGGTGTCCTTGGCCGGGGCCATCCGTTCCTCCACAAACGTATTCCATTCGTGGCACTGCGGACACTGCCAGAGCAGCTCCGTGCTCCGGTAGCGGCAGCGGCGGCAGACGTGCGGGTCAAGGTAGAAGACCGCGTCTCTGGACAGATCCATGTAGCGCCGCACAAGGTCCGGCGCGAAGCCGAGCGCTGAGAGCACCTGCCAGGTTGCCTGGTGGAGGGCCAGGGCGTGGGGATTGTGGGGCAGGGCATCGAGCAGCAGCCCGAACGCCGCCTGAGCCTGACCGGCTGCTTCGCGGTGGCGGGCGAGCGCGAGCCGGGCACGCCAGTCCTGCGGATTGCGCGCGATGACGCGTTCACAGAGCTCGGCGAAGCGGTGCGGCGTGCCGGATACGCGATAGGCCCGGTCGAGACGATCGAACGCCAGGTAGGCGCGGTCCGGCACCTCGTCAGTCAGGCGTTCCCACGCGGCGATGGCAGCCGGCAGTTGTCTCTCGCCTTCCCGAAGGTCACCGAGGTTGAGATACGCCGGGACCGTGCCGCTGTCGACGTCAATGGCGGCGCTGAACGCCCGTGCGGCGGCGGCCGTATTGCCCGTGCGGGCCTGCGCCGCGCCGATCTCATTGCGCAGGAAGCCAAGGATCTGCTGGTCTTCTGGGAGACGTCCGTTGTCGATTCGGGCAATCTGCTCGCGTACCTGCAGTGCTTCCGGCCACTGGTGCTGCTCTTCGTACAGCTTCTGAAGGTTCACGTAGGCGTAGCGGTTCTCCGGGTCGAGCCGCACGACTTCCTGGAAAGCCTCGAGCGCGCGATCGATGAAGCCGGCGTGCCGGAAATCGAGTGCGAGGCAGAGCAGCACGTAGGCATGCTCGAGTGTCGTCAGATCCGGACGCTGCAGGAGGGCCTGGTGGACGCTGGTCGCGCGCCCGACCTGTCCTTTCTGACGGTACAGGTTCCCGAGAATCATCTGGATCTCGAGCGCGTCGCTTCCGGTACTGGCGGCCTGCGTCAGTTCCTCGATCGCCTGGTCAACCTGGTTGTCCACCAGAAAGTTCAGGCCGAGCATGTAATGCGGCGTCTCGCGCAGCCGGCGCCGATCGATCCACCGGCCATCCCGCAGCTTGTAGCGTTCCCACGCCTTGCCCACGGCGAGGCCGAGCAGCAGGGCCAGCAGAACGGCGACGGGGTAGAGCTGACTGGTTATCGACACGACACGCCCGGGATGCGGAACCTCAGCCGTCGCCTCAGACCATCTCCGTGCGCCAGAGGTCGTGCAGGTGCACGACGCCCTGTACCGCGCCCGCATCGTCGACGACGACGACGGCGGTGATCTTGCGCCGTTCGAGAATGTGCAGTGCTTCCGCGGCGAGCGTGTCGCGACGGACCGTGACTGGGTTGCGGGTCATCACGCCGGCTGCGGACTGTTCGAGGACGCCCTGCCCGGCCGTGACCATCTGCCGCCGCAGGTCGCCGTCGGTGATGATGCCGACGAGCTGCTTCGCGTCATCGACCACGCAGGTCATGCCGAGTCCCTTGCGCGACATCTCGTACATGACGTCGTGCATCCGCGTCGCGACGCCCACGATGGGCGCGAGGTCGCCGCCGTGCATCACGTGCTCCACGCGCATCAGCCGGCGGCCGAGCTTGCCGCCGGGATGAAGGTTCGCGAAGTCCTCCTGGCGGAATCCCTTGGCGACGAGCAGCGTCATCGCCAGCGCGTCGCCGAGCGCGAGCGCCGCCGTCGTGCTGGCCGTCGGCACGAGGTTGAGCGGGCAGGCCTCCTCCGAGACGCGGCAATCGAGCACGACATCCGCCGCTTTACCCAGCGTCGAACGTTCGTCGCCGGTGAGGACGACCAGCCTGGCGCCCAGCCGCTTGATCGTTTCGAGCAGCCGAAGCAGTTCGTCGGTCTCCCCGCTGTAGGACAGGGCTACCACGACATCCTCAGCCTGAATCACGCCGAGATCGCCGTGAATCGCTTCGGCTGGGTGCAGGAAGAAGGCCGGCGTGCCTGTGCTCGAGAGCGTGGCGGCCATCTTCCGGCAGATGATGCCGGACTTGCCCATGCCTGTGACGATGACGCGGCCGCGGCAGTCGAGCAGCAACCGCACGGCCTGCTCAAAGCGGGCGTCGAGCCGATCGACCAGCGCAAGGATGGCCGCGGCCTCGGTCTGCAGCACGTTTCGCGCGAGTGCGATGTCGATCGCCGCCGGCCGCGTCATGGCCGTGCTCCCATGGGGGATGCTGTATGTGGTGCCCCTGGGCCAGCCGCTCGGACGATCGCATCGATCCGCGTGAGCCTGGTGATGAGCGCTTCGAGCATGTCGAGGCGGAGGGCATTGGCGGCGTCACTCTTGGCGCGCGCGGGATCCTGATGCACTTCCATGAATACGCCGTCGACACCTGCCGCGACGCCGGCTGACGCGAGCGGTTCGATATAGGCCGCCAGGCCGGTGGTGACACCGTCGCCCGCACCTGGCAGCTGCAGGCTGTGCGTGACGTCGAAGATCACCGGGTAGCCGAGCTCGCGCATGATCGGGAAGGCGCGCATGTCGACGACCAGGTTGTTGTACCCGAACGTCACGCCGCGCTCGGTGAGCAGCACCGACTCATTTCCCTCCGCGGTGACCTTCGCAATCACATGCACCATGTCCTTCGGCGCCAGGAACTGACCCTTCTTCACGTTGACCGGCTTGCCGGTGCGGGCGGCCGCCACGATGAGATCGGTCTGCCGGCAGAGGAACGCCGGGATCTGGAGGACGTCGACGACGGCGGCTGCCTCAGCCGCGTGCGCCGGTTCGTGGATATCGGTGAGGACGGGCAGCCCGGTGCGGCTTCGGACTTCGGACAGCGCCTTCAGTCCGGCGTCGATCCCAGGCCCGCGGAACGACCGGTTGGACGTCCGGTTGGCCTTGTCGTAGGACGCCTTGAAGATGACCGGCACGCCGCAGCGCTCGGCGATCGCCTTGATGGTCTCCGCGGTCTCGAGCGCATGCTGCGTGCTCTCGATGACGCACGGACCGACGATGAATGCGAGCGGGTGACCGCCGCCGATGGAGAACGAGCCGATTCGGACAGGCTTCACGGGGTGATTATAGTGGGCGGCCTACTGCTTACTGCCCGCCGCCGCCGACACCGGCTTGAGCTGGCCAGTCTTGTGACCATGCGCCGCGCGGACGAAGCTCTCGAACAGGGGATGCGGGCGCAGCGGCTTCGACTGGAACTCCGGGTGAAACTGCACCGCGACATACCAGGGGTGCGACGGCAGCTCGGCGATCTCGACGAACTTGCCGTCGGGCGAGCGCCCGGAGATGCGCATGCCATGCTGGGTCAGTGTCGGTTCATACAGGCAGTTGAATTCGAACCGATGCCGGTGCCGCTCGTGGATGAGCGACTGGCCGTAGATGGCCTCGGCGACGGACCCGGACGCGAGTTCGCAGGCGTACCGACCCAGGCGCATCGTCCCGCCGAGTTCGTCAACGCCGAGCAGGTCGCGGAGCTTGTAGATCACCTTGTGCGGGGCGTTCTCGTCCACCTCGGTAGAGTCAGCACCGTCGAGTCCGCAGACGTTGCGCGCGTACTCGACCGTGGCCCACTGGAAGCCATAGCAGATGCCGAAGAAGGGGATGCCGCTCGTCCGCGCGTACTCGGCGGCCTTCATCATGCCGCGCGTTCCGCGCGTCCCGAAGCCGCCGGGCACGAGAATGCCGTGCGCGCCGTCGAGCGCGTGAATGCCGCCCTCCTTCTCGAGTGCTTCGGCCTCAACCCAGTTGAGCCGCACCTTGAGCCGGTTGGCGAAGCCACCGTGGTAGACCGCCTCGTTGAGGCTCTTATAGGAGTCCTCATAGCCGGTGTACTTGCCGATGACGTGAATGGTGAGATCGTCGACCGGATGCTTGATCCGTTCGACCAGCGCCTCCCAGGCTTCGGTGCGCGCCTCGGTCAGCGGCAGGCCGAGCTGCTTGAGCACGATGTGGTCGAGCCCTTCGGCCTTGAGGACCAGCGGAACCTCGTAAATCGTGTCGACGTCCTTCGCCGTGATCACTGCTTCTTCGGCGACGTCGCAGAAGAGTGAGATCTTCCGCTTGATGTCGGCGTCGAGGAACCGGTCGGTGCGGCACAGGAGCACGTCCGGCTGGATGCCGATCTGCCGCAGGTCGCGCACGCTGTGCTGGGTCGGCTTGGTCTTCAGTTCGCCCGCGGTGCCGATGAACGGCACGAGCGTGAGGTGCATGTAGAGCGTGTTCTCGCGCCCGACGTCGAGCCGGAACTGCCGGATCGCCTCGAGGAACGGCATGCTCTCGATGTCGCCGACGGTGCCGCCGATCTCAACGAGCAGGATGTCGACGTCGCGGCCGGCGGCGCGGATGGCGTCCTTGATCTCGTTGGTGATGTGCGGAATCACCTGGACCGTGCGCCCGAGGTAATCGCCACGGCGTTCCTTCTGGATGACCGACAGGTAGATCTTGCCGGTCGTCCAGTTGCTGTTGCGCGTCGCCACCATGCTCGTGAAGCGCTCGTAGTGGCCGAGATCGAGGTCGGTTTCAGCGCCGTCATCGGTCACGTAGACCTCGCCGTGCTGATACGGGCTCATCGTCCCGGGGTCGACATTGATGTAAGGGTCGAACTTCTGGAGCGCCACCGTGTAGCCGTGATCTTCCAGGAGTCGTGCTACCGACGCGGCCGCCAGTCCCTTGCCGAGGGACGACACCACGCCGCCGGTGACGAAGATGTATTTCACGGGACGGCCGTCAGGTCTTTGCGTCATGCCACCTCTATGTGCGCGCGGTCACCGTGCGTCCCGCGGCCGCGCCCGGCACGTCCGCGGCGTGCTGCGCGAGCAGCTGCCGGACGCGTACCAGGTCCTCGGGCGTATCGACGCCGATGGAATCAAACCGGGTTTCAATGGCGCGGATCGGGAAGCCGTGTTCCAGGACCCGCAGCTGTTCGAGCGATTCGGCCACCTCGAGCGGTGTCTGCGGGAGGCCGGCCAGCGTGAGCAGGAAGGATCGGCGGTAGGCGTAGAGCCCGACATGCCGATACGCCGTTCCCTGACCCTTCAACTGGCAGGGAATCGGCGCCCGCGAGAAATACAGCGCGTCTCCGAGGCGATTACAGACGACCTTCACCACATGGGGGTTCGTGCTGTCGGCCGGGTCCGAGATGGCTTTCCGCAGCGTCGTCATATTGATCGACGGATCCGCGGCAAACGGGGCCAGCGCCTCCTCGATCATCGCCGGCACGATGAGCGGTTCGTCCCCCTGGACGTTGACCAGCACGTCACAGTCGAGCGCGGCGGCCACTTCAGCCACGCGATCGGTGCCGGTCCGGTGCGCGGCACTGGTCATCCGCGCGATGCCGCCGAACCGCTCGACCGCGGACACGATACGCGCGTCATCGGTGGCGACAATCACGGCATCGACGCCTCGGGCCTCCGCGGCACGGCGATAGACATGCTCGATCATCGGGCGACCATCGATGTCGGCGAGGGGTTTTCCGGGAAGTCGTGTGGCGTCGAAACGGGCGGGGATAACGGCGACGATGCGAGGGGACTGCGACGTTCGTTCGAAAGGATTTCGGAACGCGGCAGGGGGCACGGCGAATCATAGCATGGCGTATTGCGGCCCCGAGACTTGCGGCAGGGAGGCGGACCCATGTTGCGTGTCCGGTGTACGACCGAAATGCTAGGATGAACGTGTTGATTCGATGACCTGGAAATCGTACGTCCTGACCGGCGCCGGCGTGGTGGCGACATGGCTCGCGGCCGCGACGCCGTCGCACATGCCGGCGAATGTGGCACCCGTGCAGCCGCGTGAGGCGGCAGGCGCGGTCGCCGCGGTCTCAGACATCGAGCAGCAGGCGGCGCACCTGCAGGCACGGTTGCAGCAGGAGTCGCTCTACCGCGAGCCGGGGCGCAATTTGTTCACGTTTGGCCATCGGCCGGTGGCGGCCGTGTCGGCTGGTGCGGAGACCGTCACCCCGGCCCTGCCGGAGCAGCCACAGCCAGTGGCGCCGGCCCCGCCTGCTGTGAAGCTTGTTGGTATCGCAGATGACAGCCAGGCCGGAAACGGCGGTGCCGGGCGCACCGCCATTCTTGGCACGCCGACGGGCGTGGTGCTGGTACACGCCGGGGATGACGTGCTTGGACTCTTCCGCGTGTCGTCGGTGGACGCCGACGCCGTCAATCTGGTGTCCCTGACCGACGGCGTCGTGCTTCGACTCCCGCTCCGCTAGAGGCGGACAATCCGCGCGTCGCGGATCGCCTTCACCTTCTTCAGATCCGTAATGACCGCATCGGTAATCGGCGACGTCTCGTCGACGTTGACGACTCCCACCGCGCGGTCGCCTTCGCGTCCGAGCGCGAAGTTGGCGATGTTCACGCCGTGGGCGCCGAGGATGGTGCCAACCTCGCCGATCACGCCGGGCTTGTCCTGATTCGACACCACGATCATCGTGCCCTCGAGCGGCGCTTCAACCTGCACGCCGTCGACCAGCACCACGCGCGGTGACATCTTCTCGAAGACCGCCCCCTCCACCCAGCGTTCGCCGCTGCTCGTGTGCAGCTTGATCGACACAAGGCTGGTGTAGTTGCGCGGCCGTGAGCTGCGCGACTCGACGATTTCGATGCCGCGTTCGGCCGCCACGGTGCGTGCATTCACGAGCGTGACGCCGGAGGAGAGGATCGGTTTGAACAGGCCGACCAGCACGGCATTGACGATCATGTCGTTGCGCCCCTGCGCCAGTTCGCCGTAGTAGCGGACGCCGAGTCCGTGCGCACGGTTGTCGTTCATCTGCGCGAGGAACGCGCCGAGCCGCTCGCCGAGATCGACGTACGGCCGCAGGCGGCTGAATTCCTCGGCAGAGACCGACTGGAAGTTCACGGCGTTGCGGATAATCCCGTCGCGCAGGAAGTCGCGCATGGCCGCGGCCGTTTCGACGCCCACCAGTTCCTGGCCTTCGCGCGTCGACGCGGCGATGTGCGGCGTGGCCACCACCTGCGGCAGCATCTGCAGCCGCTGATCGACGGTCGGTTCCTTCTGGAAGACGTCGAGCGCGGCGCCGCCAACCTGGCCGGATTCGATGGCGTCGGCGAGTGCGCCCTCGTCGATCAGGTCGCCGCGGGCGGTGTTGATGATCCGGATCCCCTTCTTCGAGCGGGCGAGACGCTCAGCATTGACGATGCTGCGAGTCTTCTCGTTGGAGGGCATGTGGAGCGAGACGTAGTCCGCGCGGGCGAACACGTCGTCGAGCGACACGAGTTCGACGCCGAGGTCTCCGGCCACCTGCTCCGAGATGAACGGATCGTGGGCAATGATCCGCATGCCGAAGGCGGCGGCCCGGCGGGCGACCTCCTGGCCGATGCGGCCGAGGCCCGCCAGTCCAAGGGTCTTTTCGCGGACTTCCTCACCCAGGAACTTCTTCTTTTCCCACTTGCCCTGCTTCATGGCCGCGTCTGCGGCCGGCAGGTGGCGCGCCATGGCCAGGATGAGTCCCAGGGCCAGCTCGGCCACCGAGATGCTGTTGGCGCCGGGCGCGTTCATCACGACGATGCCACGGGCGCTCGCGGCGGCGACGTCGACGTTGTCGACGCCGGTGCCGGCGCGGGCGATCACGCGCAGTTTCGGTGCGGCGGCAATCAGCGCGGCGGTGACTTTGGTAGCGCTGCGGACCACGATGGCGTCCGCATCCTGGAGATCAATGGCGAGTTGGTCAGGTGCCCGGCCTGTTCGGGCGTCAACATCCCAGCCTTCGGCACGGAGCAGTTCGAGGGCGGAAGCGGGGAGGTCGTCGGCAACAACGATTTTCAATGGCTGCATCCACGTAGGGGCCGACATCAGTCGGCGCGATGGCGATTAAACTGTCGAGACTACTGGCAAGTATAATCTGCGACGCGGCTGACGCGCAGACGCCACGCAAATGGACGCGTCCGTGATCGAAAATCCGTCCGACAGTTACAATCCTGAGCTGTTGTCGCTGGCGAGACGTGCCCATCGCACTACGATGGTGCAAACCGCTAGAATGCTCGGGTTCGCGTTAAAAACGGCGTGGCAGCGCGGTGTTTTCAACAGGGTTTTCAACAGAAATTGTGCGTAACCTGCGGACGACGTGCGGGACGTTGACCTAAGAGGATGAGTTCATGAAACGCAAAGTGACAGTGGTAGGCGGCGCCGGCAATGTGGGCGCGACGGTTGCGCGCTCGATCGCCGAAAAGGAGCTCGCGGACGTCGTCATCATCGACATCGCCGACCAGAAGGCAGCGGGCATCGCGCTCGACATCTACGAGACGTGCCCGATCATCGGCTCGGACTCGCGTGTGATTGGCGGGAGTGACTGGAGCGCCGCGGCCGGTTCCGACATTGTCGTGATCACGTCGGGCAAGCCGCGCAAGCCCGGGATGAGCCGCGATGACCTTGTCCGCGACAACTTCGAGATCATGAAGAGCATCGCGCCGAAAGTCGTGGAGTTCTGCCCGAACGCCATCATCATCCCGGTCGCCAATCCACTTGATGCCATGGCGCAGGCCCTCTACAAGCTGACGAAGTTCCCGCGTGAGCGCATCCTCGGCATGGCCGGCGTGCTCGACTCGGCCCGCATGAGCACCTTCATCGCGATGGAACTCGGCGTCTCGGTGGAGAACGTCACCTCGTTCGTGCTCGGTGGCCACGGCGACACGATGGTGCCGCTGGCCCGCTTCTCGACGGTGGCCGGCATTCCCATCACCGAGCTGTTGTCGAAGGAGAAGATCGACGCGATTTCGGCCCGCACCGCCAACGGCGGCGCCGAGATCACGAAGATGGTCGGCACGAGCGCCTGGTATGCGCCCGGCGCGGCCGCAGCGTCGATGTGCGAAGCCATCCTCAGGGACAAGAAGAAGATCCTCCCGTGCTCGGTCTATCTGCAGGGCGAATACGGCATTCGCGACCTCTTCGTGGGCGTGCCGGTGAAGGTGGGCGCGCGCGGCATGGAGCAGATCATCGAGATCAAGCTGTCCGCCGAAGAGGATGCGGCCTTGAAGAAGTCAGCCGGCGCCGTCAAGGAACTGGTCGACGTCATCGGGATGTAAGATTGTTCGGTTTCCCAACTCGCTGGAGCGTCACCAGGTCTTGAAAATCCACGAAT
>CANJYC010000006.1 GCA_947478985.1 Acidobacteriota bacterium
GCCAAGATGCAGGAGAACACCGACCGCAACCTGGGCCGGAGTTCGGAGGACATCCTGAACGAGTGCATGGTGATCTCCGCCGTGGAGTCGACCGCCCTCGCCCTCGAGACCGGCCTGCGCAAGGACCAGATCATCATCTCGTGCAAGGTCTCGCGCCCGCGCGACCTCATCGCCATCTATCGCGACCTGGCACGCAAGACGGAGCAGCCGCTCCACCTGGGGCTGACCGAGGCCGGCATGGGAACCAAGGGGCTGGTCTGGTCGGCCTCCGCAATGGGCGTGCTGCTGGCCGAGGGCATCGGCGACACCATCCGCGTCTCGCTCACACCGAAGCCGAACGGTGATCGCCGCGAAGAGGTCTATGCCGCGTGCGAGCTGCTGCAGGCCCTCGGCATTCGCACATTTGCGCCGAGCGTCACAGCCTGCCCAGGCTGCGGCCGCACGACCAGCTCCACGTTCCAGGAACTCGCCGAGCGGACGCAGGACTACCTCCGTGAGCAGATGCCGGTGTGGAAGAAGCAGTACGAGGGCGTGGAAACGCTTACGCTCGCCGTGATGGGCTGCGTTGTCAACGGCCCCGGCGAGTCAAAGGCTGCCAACATCGGCATCAGCCTGCCGGGCACCGGGGAAGAGCCCCACTGCCCCGTCTACATCGATGGCGCGCACGTCACGACGCTGCGTGGGAACTACGACGAGCTCGCGGCCGGATTCCGTCGCCTGCTCGACGACTACGTGGAGTCGAAGTACCCGGCTCGACGCGCCCCATAGCATCGCCCTCGCACCAGCCCACACCATGAAACCCATCGTCCACACGTCGGCGCACACCGTGGCGACCGTCTGTCCGCTCGACTGCCCCGATTCCTGCAGTCTCGACGTCACCGTTGAGAAGGGGCGCGTCACCACCATCGACGGCTCGCACCTGAACCCAACAACCGGCGGCTACATCTGCGCCAAGGTGCGGCGCTTCGGCGAACGGATGTACGGGCCGGACCGGCTGCTGCACCCCTTGATTCGCAAGGGCGGAAAAGGCCTCGCCCAGTTCGAGCGCGCGTCGTGGGACGACGCGCTCGGCCTCGTCGCCGAGAAACTGATCGCCGCGCGTGACCGCTGGGGTGGCGAGTCGATCCTTCCCTACTCGTACGGGGGATCGAACGGCCTGCTCACGCAGGACACGAGCGACGCCACGCTCTTCCGCCGGCTGGGCGCGTCGCGCCTGGCGCGCACGGTCTGTGCGGCGCCGACCGGCGCGGCGAACATGGGGATGTACGGCAAGATGCCGTCGGTCACCTACGAGGATTTCCCCGAGGCGCGTCTCATCATTGTCTGGGGGGCGAACCCCAGTGCGTCCGGGATTCATCTGCTGCCGTACATCCGCGAGGCCCAGCAACGCGGCGCAACGCTCGTGGTCGTGGACCCGCGCACGACGCCGCTCGCGAAGCAGGCGGATATCCACCTGGCCGTCACGCCCGGCACCGACCTTCCGGTGGCCCTCGCCATTCACCGGTACCTCTTCGAGGAGGGGCACGCCGACGACACCTTCCTGGCTGCGCACACACGCGGCGCCGATCGTCTGCGTGAACGCGCACGCGCCTGGACGTTTGACCGTGCCGCAGCGGAGTCCGGCGTGCCGGCCGACGCCATCCGTGCCGTGGCCGAGATGTATGCGGCGACCTCACCCGCCCTCATCCGCTGCGGCTGGGGATCCGAACGCAATCGCAACGGCGGGAACGCGTCGCTGGCGATCATGGCGCTGCCGGCCGTGGCTGGAAAGTTCGGCGTGCGTGGCGGTGGCTACGCCATGAGCAACTCTGCGTCGTGGGGCATCACGCGCACCTGGATCGGGGCGCCCGAAGCCTCCACACGCGTCGTGAACATGAATCAGCTGGGCCGCGCGCTGCTCGAGCCGACCGACCCACCCGTCAACGTGCTGTTCGTCTACAACAGCAATGCCGCGGTCACGTCTCCTGATCAGCGCCGTGTCCTGAAGGGTCTCGAACGTGAGGACCTCTTCACCGTGGTGTTCGATCAAGTGATGACCGACACCGCGCGCTATGCCGACGTCGTGCTGCCGGCCACCACGTTTCTTGAAGGCTACGACCTCGCGCGCGCGTATGGGCCATTGAGCCTGCAGCTCGGGCGTCCGGTGGTGGACGCCGTGGGCGACGCACGGTCGAACGCGGACGTCTTCGGCGAGCTGCTCGAGCGGACCGGCCTGCTGATGGATGGCGACCCCCGAGGGGAACTCGAGGAGATGCTCACCGTGCTGAACCAGCTGCCTGAGCAAATCGGCAACGACCTCCGCGATCACGCCTCGGCCACGCCGCCGTTCGAGGGACGCCCGGTCCAGTTTCAGACGGTGTGGCCGCTGACCGCCGACCGCAAGGCGGACCTGTTCCCCGAACATCTCGATGCGGAAGCCCCAGCCGGGCTGTATGGCTACCAGGCCGATCCCGGGACGCCGGAATATCCGCTGGCGCTGATCTCCCCTTCGAGCGAGCGCGCCATCACCTCAACGCTTGCCGAACTCCCACGCCCGGAGGTCCGGCTGCTGATGCACGCCGACGACGCCGCGGCTCGCGGCCTGGAGGATGGCGACCCGGTCCGGATCTTCAATGCCCTGGGCGAAGTGCGCTGCAACCTCAGAGTCGGCGTGGATATCCGCCCGGGCACCGTGTCGCTGCCGAAGGGCCTCTGGCGGAAGCACACGGCAAACGGCTACACGGCCACCGCCCTCGCACCCGATACGCTGACCGACCTCGGAGGTGGCGCCTGTTTCAATGACGCCCGGGTGGAGGTGTCGCGCGCCGAGGTGCTGCACTAGCCCTGTTGTACTATCAGGACATGGCTGACTGCGCCCCGACTCCCGAATCCGCTCCGGTTGGCAACACGAGCGGCCGCATGGTGTTCTGCGTGAAGTTCCAGAAGGAACTCCCCGGGCTCGACACCGCCCCCTGGCCTGGTGAAATCGGGCAGCGCCTGCTCGACAACGTGTCGGCACAGGCCTGGAAGCTCTGGGAGGAACGCATGAAGATGATCCTCAACGAGTACCGCCTCATGCCCTGGCAGAAGGAAGCGCAGGACGTGATCGGGAAACACATGGAAGACTTCTTCTTCGGCGAGGGCGCCGCGCTGCCGCCCGGGTTTGTCCCCCAGCAGACTAAGTAACGACCGTCACTTCCCTCTCAATCACGAACCGCAGCCGCGCGTGCGCATCGCGTAACGCGCGCTCGGCCTCGGCAGGAGCCTCCGCGCGCGCAAAGATAAAGCCGAGGTAGCTGCGCCCCTCTGGCAGCGGCACCAGGATCGCGTCCGGCTTTGCGGTGATCAGCACGTCATCGATTCCCGCCACCGCGCGCGCTGCCTCGACACCCTCCACACGGCGCAACACGCCGCGCCGGGGAATCGGGATCATCATCACAGCCGCCGCGTGCTTCTCCCGTGCGTAGCCCGAGATGTCTTCGCCGATGGCGTGACGCAGCAGCACCTCCTCGAGTGACACGGGGGCCTCGTTGCCTCGTGTGAATCGCAATGCCCGCGAGCAGAGCCCGCCAATCGGCCGTGCCGCCACTTCAAGCACATAGACGGCGCCGGCCGGCGTTACCCGACACTCCGCGTGGACCGGCCCGTGGTGCAGCCCGAGGGCCGCTGCGGCTCGGGCCACGGTGTCGATGATCTGTCGCTGCTCATCCGCCGTCGCACGCGAGGGGGTGACGTAGATCGTTTCCTCAAAGAACGGGCCATCGAGCGGATCGGGCTTGTCGAAGATGGCGAACGCGCGGAAGGCGCCGCGGTCGAGCACGCCCTCCACCGCGAACTCCCGCCCGGGGATGAAGGCCTCCACCAGGATTGAGGTGTGGGAGGCATCCTGTTCGGTCCGCACATCCGGGGCATCGAGGATCCGCCGCAGCCGCTCGAACGCCTCGACGAAACCGGCGGCGCTATTGACCCGCATTACGCCACGGCTGCCGGAGAGGGCGAGCGGCTTGATGATGCAGGGATAGCTCAGCCTTGCTCCGATCTCGCAAGGATCGTCGTTCACCGAGCATTCGCGGAAAGGCGCCGTCGGCAGACCTGCACGACTGAAGGCCGCCCGCGCCTCGAGCTTGTTGCGGCTCGCGCTCGCAGCCTCTGGAGGATTGCCAGCGAGCCCCAGAACCGAGGTCACATATCCCGCGAGCAACGCCGGACGATCGCCCACTGCGAGGACGCCATCGAAGGGGCCGTGCGTGGCAATGACGTCGGCTGCCGCGAGCGGATCCTGAAAGCGAATCGGGATCGCCTCGTCCAACCAGGGGTTCTCGAGCCGATCGCAGCGGTCGCTGGCAAACACGAGACGCACACCAAGCCGCTCGGCGGCGGCGCCGAAGGAGCGAATCTGATAGCCCGTGGTGGCGGCAAGCAGCAGCACCCTGACCATCTACGAGTCCTGCGTCACCCCGAGCTGCTGCGGCGTCGGCTCCGCGCAGCAATACCAGGGCTCCGTTCCACCAGGCACCGGCACGCCGTCGCGCGCCGGCACCGCGATGCGCGGTCGGCCCGCCGCCTCCCGCGCCATCGCCACAAGCGTATCGAAGAGCACGCCGCGCGGCACCGTAGCCTCGTCGCCGACCAGCGCCATGATGCGCGCCTGCAGCGCGTCCACGCGAGGATCGGCGTGCTCCCAGGGATAGATCAGCGACGCACCATCGAAGTTCCCGATGGCCGATCGGATATCGGGCAATTCGAGCAGCGCGGAGTTGGCCGTGACGAGCAGGCGGATCGCGAGCTGTACCGGCGCCACGTGTTCCACCAGCCCGAGGTCCTCCACGAACTCGAGCAGATCGACATAGCCATCGAGCGTCGTCCACGGCATGAACGGGATGAAGGTTGGAATCAGCGTCAAGCCGGCGGCGCGGCAGCGCGCCGTCGCCTCAATGACGTCCGCGCGCGTGTGTCCCTTCCGCAGCTTCGCGAGCACCTCGTCATCGACCGACTCCACCGCGCTCGTGACATACAGGCATCCGGTGTCACGCAGCAGCGGCAGCATCTCCCCGTGAGCCAGCAGGTGCTCGACCTTGATCGTCACGTCATAGGTGAGGCCGGGGAACGTCGCCGCCATACGTTCCACAATCCGTCTGGCGTGCGTGGGGCCGTTCAGAAAATCGGGATCACCGAACGAGATGTGCTGCGCCCCAGAGGCCACCTGGGCACGGATGTCGTCGATGACGACGTCGACCGGCACAACCCGGAACTGTCCGTTGTAGACCGGCACGATCGGGCAGTGTCGGCAGAGGTGCTTGCAGCCACGCGTGGCGTCCGTGCTGCCGGATACGCGCCGCGACCCATCCGCCATCCGGAGTGCGGCATACCGATGCAGTGGCGGTAATGCCACCCGGTCAGGGGTGATGAACGTGAGCCGCGGAATCGATGTGCCCGACATCGCGCCCACGCCGTCGGCGCGCGCGAGTGCCACGAGTTCAGCCTCCGCCTCCGGGCCCAAAACCTCATGCACCCCGTGTTCGCGCAGCCAGTCAGCATTGAGCGGCGCGTACAACCCGTACGCGCAGAGGCGCGCCGAGGGGTTGATCTGACGCGCGCGCGTGATGAGCGGTGCGGCCAGCCGCGTGGCCGTGTGCATCGGCAGATAGAACGCAATCAGACCAGCCGTCGCCAGCTGCTCGTCAGCGACCCGATCGCGCGAGGCGTCCACGCACGTCACCTCCACGCCAGCCGCGCGCAGCCAGGCCGCCGGCGAGGCGAGACCAAATGGCTGACGACCGAGGTCGTAGGTGGAGATCAGCAGCGTACGCACCGGTTCATTGTACGGAAAAGGTTTATTCTTCAGGGAAATGTCCGGCGCCAGCTTCTTCGGCCACCCGAAGGGACTCTCCACGCTCTTCTTCACGGAGATGTGGGAACGCTTCAGCTACTACGGGCTGCGCCCGCTCCTGATTCTCTTCATGACCGCCGCGATCATGGACGGCGGGTTCGGCTTCGAGCGCGCGCAGGCCTCGGCAATCGTCGGCATCTACGCCGCCTGCGTCTACCTCGCCTCGCTGCCGGGTGGCTGGGTCGCCGATCGCCTGCTGGGACTGCGGCGCGCGATCTTCTGGGGTGCCGTGCTGATCTCGTGCGGACACCTGTCGATCGGCCTCTCGTCGTTCGCGCAGAGCAAGGTCCCGTTCTTCATGGGGCTGGTGCTCATCGTGCTCGGCACGGGCCTCATGAAACCGAATATCTCCGCCATCGTCGGCGACCTGTACCCGGAAGGCGGCGCACGACGGGATGCCGGTTTCTCGATCTTCTACATGGGGATCAACATCGGGGCGTTCGCCGGACAGATCATCACCGGCTTTCTTGGCGAGCGCATCGGCTGGCACTGGGGATTCGGCGCGGCCGGGGTCGGCATGCTGGTCGGCCTCCTCTGGTATGCGCGGCTGGCACGCACGACGCTCGGCGACATCGGGCTGGCGCCCACCCGGCATGCGGATCCGGTGATGCAGGCACGACAGGAGCGACGCGGCTGGATGGCGCTCGTCTCGGGGCTCGCGCTGCTCGTCCTGGTCGTGACACTCACGGCATTGGACATCTTCACCATCGATCCGCAACGGCTCGGCGAGCTGATGATTTATCTGCTGGTGGGGCTGGCCGTGGCGTTCTTCGCCTACATCTTCATCGCCGGCGGACTCACCGTTGAGGAGAAGAAACGCTGCGCGGTCATCTTCGTACTCTTTGTCTTCGCCGCGGCATTCTGGGGCGCGTTCGAGCAGGCGCCGACATCGTTGAACCTGTTCGCGCGCGACTTCACCGACCGGAATCTGGCCGGATTCGAGGTCCCCTCACTCTGGTTTCAGTCAATCAACGCGGCCTTCATCGTCCTGTTCGCGCCAGTGTTCGCAGCGATGTGGGTCCGCATGGCGAAGCACGGCATCGAACTGTCGAGCCCGGCCAAGTTCGCCGTCGGCCTTCTGCTGGCCGGTCTTGGATTCCTGGTGATGGTGCCCGCAGCGAACATCGTCCTCGCGAGCGGCGGCACGGCCCGCGTGTCCGCGTGGTGGCTGACCCTCAGCTACCTGTTGCAGACCCTCGGCGAGCTGGCGCTCAGCCCGGTCGGCCTGTCATCGATGACCAAGCTCGCGCCACGCAAGTACGTCGGGCAGATGATGGGCATCTGGTTTCTGGCCGCGTCGGTTGGCAATCTGATTGCCGGCCTTGTGGGTGGGAATGTTGATCCGGAACAGCTCGACCAGACGCCGGCGCTCTTCCTCTGGACCGCCATCGCGCTCTGCGCCGCGGCCGGCATCCTCGGGCTGCTCGTTATTCCTATCCGCCGCATGATGGGCGGCACCGGCGAGAGCGCACGGGCCTGACGTGCATCGGGAAATTACCGCTCGCGGGTGGAACTGTCCAGCGACAGGACCCGCTATGGGTAATTTGGCTCTATCAGGACGCCGACGAGGTGGCGACTGCCGTCAACGGCCGCTGGAGCAACCGCTCGGAGAGCACGCTCCAGACCGCAAATGACAGCCGGCGACGATCGTGCCGCGCCATCTCGGTGCACCAGAAGTGCCCGAGCACCTCCTCTGTCTCGGCCGGCAGCATCCCCATCTCGAGCGGGACCTTCTGTTCCTGTGCGTAGCGCTCCAGCGCTTCAGGAGAAGGCCGCCCGCTGTTGCCGATGACGACGTCCACCGGGCGATCGATGGCACGCGAGACCCACCGGGCGGCATCGGCCGCGGTGAAACCGGCCATCCCCTGCCCTTCGGTGAGCAGGTTGGCGATGAGGATGATCGGGCCGGGCATGTCGGCCAGCGCCTCTTTCACGCCGCGCACCAGCAGCGTCGGCATCAGGCTGGTATAGAAGCTGCCGGGCCCGATGACCACGGCGTCGAACGCGCGGATCGCATCGCCGACGGCGGGATGGATCTCCACCTGCGGTTCGAGCCAGAGCCGGCGCACGTCGTGGCCCCGCGACTGCCCCGCGTCCACCTCCACCTCGCCGCGAGTCGACGAGCCGTCGGCGTATTCGGCGCAGAGCGACGCCTGCTGCACGCTAACGGGCCAGACTCGTCCCTTGCAGCCGAGCAGCGCCCGGAGACCATCGACAGCGGACAGGAAGTCGCCGCTGAACTGCTCCATCATCGAGAGGAGGAGGTTGCCTCCGGTATGACCGCCGAGCGGACCGTGGTGCCCGAGCGTCGGCAGGCGCGCGAGGAGCACTCGACGGGCTTCCCCTTCGTGGCGTGACAGGGCGAGGGCACATTTAAGAACGTCACCGGGTGGCAGGACGCCGAGTTCGTCGCGCAGCTGCCCGGAACTGCCGCCGCTGTCGAACATGGTGACCACGGCGTTGACCTTGAGCCAGGGATTCGACTTCAGCCCGCCCAGCAGGCTCGGAAGGCCGGTGCCGCCGCCAAAACAGCCGATGTTCAGCACGCGAAGCTGCATGGCCTGCAATTCTACCCGGAGGTGAATCGCCGTGCTGTCACATCGCCCGGACCCGGCGTCACCTAGAATGGCGATATGACTTCCTCGTGGCAGCACACGGCCGACACCCTGGTATCGGATCTCCAGCACATTTTCACCGGGCGGCTCCACTCGGTTGTGGCCTACGGTCCCTGTGTTGAGGGCGTGGCTGATGCACCGCTGACGTGCCTGGTTCTGGTCGAGAGCATCAGCGTGTCCGACCTCGAAGGGTGCGCGCGACTGGCCCCCGGATGGAAGCGCGGCCAGGTGACCACGCCACTCATCCTCTCGCGGGAGGAGTTCCTGCAGTCTCTCGATGCCTTTCCACTCGAGTACGGCGAAATCATCCGCACGCACGCGCGCGTGTTTGGTCTCGATCCCTTTGAGGGCGTCTCGATCGCCCCCGAAGACGCGAGACGGGCCTGCGAGAGTCAGGTCAAGAGCCACCTCGTCCACCTCCGCGCGGCCTTCATCCAGTCGGGAAATCGACCCCAGCCGGTGGCCGACCTCGTAGTGGCCTCCGCGCCCGGCTTCGTGTCCCTGCTCCGCCACGTGGCGCAACTCACCGGCTCCTCCGCCACCGCCCGCGCCGATGAGGCGCTCGACGGCGCGCGCGCGGCCGGCATAGCCGAGAGTGTGGTCCGTAGCCTGTTGTCTCTCCATCGCGGTGGCGCCATGCCGGCCGCGGACGCAGCGCGTTTGTTCCCGGACTGCCTGATCGCCATGGAACAGCTCGCCCGGTTCGTGGACGGCTGGCACGCATGAGGAATCGCCCTCGCGATCTTCCGTCGCGCGGCGGCTGCGTGCTCATGGGCGCCCTTCTCACGGTCGTGGCGCTGGTGGCGCCCGCACGTGCGCAGGAGGCTCCGCCGCGCCTCACGGCGCCGGTGAATGATTTCGCCAACGTGATCGATCCGGGGACCGAGCGCGCGCTCGACACGCTCATCCGCTCCCTGGAGCAGGCGTCCGGCGATGTGGTGGTCGTGGCCACGGTCGACACGTTCAAGCCCTACGGGGATATCCGCGAATACGCCGTGAAGATGTTCGAGAACGGCGGGCAGGGTATCGGGCAGAAGAACACCGACAACGGCCTGCTCGTCCTGGTCGCGGTCACGGATCGGCAGGTCTGGATTGAGGTCGGCTACGACCTCGAGGGGTTCGTCACCGACGGGTTTGCCGGTGAGACCAGCCGTGACGTCATGACCCCGGAGTTCCGCAAGGGCAACTACAGCGCCGGCATCATGGCCGGGGTGACGCGCCTGGTCACGCGGATTGCCGACGGACGGAACGTGACCCTCCACGGTGTCCCACAGGCGGGACCCGCACCCTCGGCGGGACCCGGCGGGATCTTTATGCTCGCCATCTTCGTCTTGTTCATCGTGGTCAACGCGCTGTCCAGCCGCCTGCGTGGTGGCCGCCGAGGCTTTGGCAGCGGCTGGAACAGTGGGGTCGGCCCCTTCGGTGGCGGTTTCGGCGGTGGAGGCTTCGGCGGGGGTGGATTCGGGGGCGGATTTGGCGGCTTCGGCGGCGGCCGCAGCGGTGGCGGCGGCGGCGGCGCCGGCTGGTGAGCGCCGTCGGACTCATACTGACTGGTAAGCTCTGTTCAATGGAGATGCGCATGAAGGCAATCGCTCGCAGAACGTTCCTGGCCGCGCTGCTGGCCGTCGCGGCAGTCAGCGGATCAGGCTGCTCGTACAACTCGTTTGTCGGACAGGAGGAGTCGATCAAAGCGCAGTGGGCGCAGGTCGAGAACCAGTTGCAGCGGCGCAACGACCTGATCCCGAACCTGGTGGAGACGGCCAAAGGCTTCGCCCAGCAGGAGCGCGATGTGTTCGGGCAGATCGCGGAGTCGCGCGCGAAGCTCGCCGGCGCGCGCACGCCTGAGCAGACCATGCAGGCCGCCAACGAGCAGAGCACGGCGCTGTCACGGCTCCTGGTGATTTCAGAGAACTACCCACAGCTGCGGTCGAGCGAGCAGTTCGGGCGTCTCATGGACGAGCTGTCAGGCACCGAGAACCGCATCGCCGTCGAGCGGATGCGCTACAACGAACGCGTGCAGGCGTTCAATACCGCACGGCGGCAGTTCCCGTCGAACATCACCGCCAGCCTGTTCGGGTTCAAGGAATACCCGCTGTTCAATGCGCCGCCGGAAGCCGAGCGCGTGCCGAAGGTCAACTTCGGGCGCCCGCCCGCCTGATGAACCTGGTGGCGGACTCCTCACTGTGGATGTCACCGCGGAGACGGTCATGGCGATTGCTGACGCGCTGCTGCCGGAATTCGACAGGGAGATGACCACCACCCGTGCGCTCCTCGAGCGGGTGCCCGATGACCGCCTCGAGTGGAAGCCGCACGCGAAGTCGATGTCGCTCGGCCAGCTGGCAGCGCATGTCGCCACCATCCCGATGTGGGGTCATGTGGCGATGACCACAGTGACGTTCGACCTCGACAGTCCCGACACACGACCAGCGATGACGACACGTGCCGAGATTGTCGCCGCGTTCGACCGCTACGTGGGAGATGCACGCGCCGCCATCGACGGCAGGACCGACGCGGATCTGCTGACACCGTGGTCGCTCACACGCGGCAGCGACACGCTCTTCTCCGCGCCCCGTGCCATGGTCTGGCGTGGCTTTGTCCTCAATCATCTGATTCACCACCGCGGTCAGTTGAGCGTCTACCTCCGCATGCAGGACGTGTCGATTCCGTCGATCTACGGCCCGAGCGCGGACGAGAATCCCTTCTAGGTGGCCGCAGCTCCAGCACGCAACAGCCGCCACACCAGCGCGCTGTTCCTCGCCCTGGGCGCTCTGGCCTTTGGCACCCTCGCCACGGCGAACGCCGGCGGGTACCGGTACGGCACGTCGGACCAGGCCTTCTACATCCCGGTCATCACCCACGCGCTCAACGCGGCGGCCTTCCCGCGCGACGGCACGCTGATCGACGCGCAGGGGCACCTGATGGTCCTCGACGAGTTGCTGGCCTCGCTGGTCCGCGCCACCGGCCTGCCGCTGGAGCTGATCTGTGTCGCCGGCTACGGACTCTCGCTCGTCCTCATCTGGGTCGGCATCGCCTTGATTGGTGCGCGCGTCTACCGCAGTGCCTGGGCCACCGCCGCGCTTGGCGCGGCCTTCACGCTCCGCCACCGCATCTCGGAGACGAGCGCGAACTCGTTCGAGCCGTACTTCCACCCACGCATGCTGGCGTTCGGCGTGGGACTGCTCGCCGTTGCGGCCGTGCAGCGCGGCCGGATGTGGACGGCGGTCGCCCTCGTCGCCATCACGGCGATCGTGCACGTCACCACCGGGCTCTGGGTCGCCGTCCTCATTGGCGTGGCGATCGCACTGCTCGATTCGCGGATGCGTGTATTGGCACTGACAGGGCTGTCACTGGGGACGGCCGCACTGCTGTGGGCCTTCTCCACCGGACGGCTGGCCGGCGCGCTGACGCCGATGGACGCGGTCTGGCTGCAGGCCGTCGCCACCAAGGATTCGCTCTTTGCGACGGACTGGCCGGCCTGGGCCTGGGGCGCCAACCTCGGGCTGCTGGCCGCGATCTGGTGGGCACACGCCTCACGCACCAGGCGTAACCTCGCCACCTCCGAGGACCGCGCCTTCACCTGGGGCGCGACCGCCCTCGTGGTGCTGTTTCTCCTCACACTGCCCCTGGTGGCCGCGCGCGCCGCGCTGCCCGTTCAGTTGCAGATCTCCCGTGTCTTCTGGCTGCTCGACTTCCTCGCGACGCTGTATCTCATCGCGGCGCTCGCGGACGCACGGCCCGCGGTGGCGCGGGCCGTGGCGCTGCTGCTCCTGGCCATCTCGCTCGGGCGCGGCGCATACGTCATGCTCGTCGAACATCCGGAACGCGCGCTGGTTTCGGTGTACACACCCGACTCTCCCTGGGAAGACGCGATGCGTTGGGTGGCCCGGCAACCGCTCGACCTGCACGTCTTCGCCGATCCCGGACACGCCTGGAAGTTCGGCACCAGCGTGAGAGTCTCCGGGGGCCGCGATGTGCTGCTCGAAGAGGTGAAAGACGCCGCGCTCGCCATCTACTCGCGCGACGTTGCCCGCCGCGTGGTCGAACGCACGGCGGCTATCGGTGATTTCCGCACGCTGACCGCGGACCGCGCGCATGAACTGGCCCGGCGGTATGACCTTGATGTCCTGGTCACCGAAGCGGACCTGCCGCTGCCGCTCGTCTATCGCAACGACCAGTTTCACATCTACACGATCACGTCCGCGGATGGCCGGTGATCATGACGCCCGCGATCCGTAACGTGACCTTCCAGCCTTCCGAGTACCAGCCGCGCTTCAACGGCGGACATCTGCAGACACTCTTTGCCTGGGCGCGGCGGCGTCACTTCCCCCGCCTGCCCGAGCCGGAGCCGCGTTACTTCGACGTCACCCCGGACGCGCGCGTGCTGGCGCACTGTCACTGGCATGAACGGCCCACGGCGCATCCGACCCTGCTGCTGCTGCACGGCCTCGAAGGGTCGAGCATGGCGCACTACATGGGCGGCATCTCCGACAAGGCCTGGGCTGCCGGATGGAACGTCGTGCGGCTCAATCAGCGCAACTGCGGCCACACCGAGCATCTATCGCGCGGGCTGTACCACTCGGGGCTCACGCACGACCCGCTCTTTGTCATGCGCGAACTTATCGCGCGTGATCACCTGCCCGAGATCGCCATTGCCGGCTACTCCCTCGGCGGCAACCTGACGCTCAAGCTGGCGGGCGACCTCGGTGATGATGCGCCCGCCGAGCTCACTGCCGTCTGCGCCGTGTCGCCCACGATGGATCTGGCCCGCTGCGTCGATGCGCTCGAACGTCGCGCCAACTATCCCTACCAGTGGAATTTCGTGCGGAACCTGAAGGCACGGATGCGGCGAAAAGCGGCCATCTTTCCCGGGGCCTTCTCCCTCGAGCCGCTCGGACGTATCTGGACGGTGCGCGCCTTCGACGAGACCTACACCGCGCCGCATCACGGCTTCCGCGATGCGGCCGACTACTACCACCGGGCGAGCGCGCTCAGGGTCGTCGACCGCATCCGCGTCCCGGCGCTCGTCCTCACCGCCGAGGACGATCCGTTTGTCCCGGCCGACACGTTCCGCGATCAGGCTCTCACCGCGAACCCGCAGATTACGGTGGTCGTCACGCCGCACGGAGGCCATTGCGCCTACGTCGCGCGCGACGCCGTGGGCTACGACGGCTACTGGGTGGAACGGGAGATCGTCAGGTTCGTCGAGGCCAGACGCGCGACGCCTCGTCCAGGTGCGTCTGTGGTTCGAGATGTGGAAAGTTGCTAGATTAGAGGTGATGTTCACCAGCGTGCGTGGCGCAATTACGGCTCGCGGGTGGCGCTGGACGGGGCGCCCCGCCCGCGCCGCAGGCCCGATAGGGCCGAGCACGGGTGGCGCTGTCCAGCGACAGGACCCGCTATCCGTAATTTCATGGCGCACTCTTTGGCTCACTCCGACACTCGTCGCCCTGGCGCTCCTTGTCGGGTGCACGCGCGCCCCCGCAGGCAAGCAGTACGAGGTGGTCGGGCAGATTCAGGCCATCCATCCGGAGACGCTCGAGGTTGTTCTCAAGCACGGCGACATCAAAGGCTTCATGCCGGCGATGACCATGCCGTACACCGTGGGCGAGGCATCGCTCCTCACGGGTCTCCAGCCAGGGGATCTCGTCACCGCCACACTGGTCGTGGAAGAGGTCAAGGCGTACCTCTCGAAGATCAGCAAGACCGGTAGCGCACCGCTGCCTCCACAGACTGAGGTCACCGTCACCGATGGCGCCGTGCTGCAGCCCGGCGATCTGGTGCCGGATCAGACCCTCGTGGACGAGAACGGCGCTTCACTGTCCACCGCGTCGCTGCGGGGTCACCGCGTGGCGCTCACGTTCATCTTTCTGAGCTGTCCGCTGCCGGAGTTCTGCCCCTTGATGGACCGCCAGTTTGCCGAGGTCCAGCGAGCCGTCAAGACCACACCGGCCCTCGCCGATGTGCGACTGCTCTCGGTGAGCTTCGACCCGCAGCACGACACGGCTAAGGACTTGAAGGCGCATGCGCAGGCCCTCGGCGCCGACCCGCATGTCTGGAGCTTCGTCACGGCCACCGAGAAGGAGATCGAGACGCTGACGCGCCGTTTCGGCGTGTTCGTCGAGCACGACGAACAGCATCCATCCGAGATTACGCACAATCTTCGAACCGCCATCATCGATCCACAAGGCCGCGTGGTGCAGATCTACTCCGGCACCGACTGGACGCCGACCCAACTCGTTGCTGACCTCACAGCGGCACCCGCTCCCTCGCACTGACCGCGCGGCCCCGCCACCGCTGCCCTTCACGGCGGCTGAGCGGCGGCTTATTGCGCAACTGCGGACACCCGCGGCGGTCCAACGATGGCTCAACGCCCTGCCGTACAACACGGAGGAGCAGGGAGAAACGCTTCGCAGCTTCCGTGGTGTGGTGCGTCATGGCGTGGCCCACTGCCTCGAGGCGGCACTCTCCGCAGCGGTGATTCTCGAGCAGCACCGGTTTCCGCCGCTCGTCCTGAGCTTTGAGTCGATCGACCTGCTCGATCACGTGATCTACATCTACCGCGGGGCCGACGGCTGGGGATCGATTGCCCGGTCCAGGGACCCCGGGCTGCATGGCCGACGTCCCGTCTTCGCCACGCCGCGCGCACTCGCACAAAGCTATTTCGAGAGCTACATCGACTTCACGGGCGGAATCACCGCCTATGGCGTGGCCGACCTGCGCGTGCTGGCGCCCTACGACTGGCGGCTCTCGCCAAAGAATGTCTGGAAGGTCGAGCAGTTCCTCATCGACCTGCCACACCGGCGACTCGCCTACTCGGCGCACCGCACTGAGGCGCTGCGTCGCCGGTACGCGGCATTCCGCGAGGCACACGGGTACAAGCCCTGGAAGTACTACAAGGGGAAGGATCGCTGGATGCCGCTCCCGCCCGAGTTCGCGGCCCGCGGCTGAGCAGCCGGGGCGAACTCAGTCGAGATCGAAGTCTCTGGTGGGCTTGGTGATGGGTTCCTGATTGGCCTGCTTCAAGGCTTCCTCGAACCGACGCGACAGCACATCATCGCGCGTCTTCTCCGCCTGTACCGATTGCTCGAACAGCGCCTCCCGGCGCGCCGCCGCATCGGCGAGTATCCGCTGGGCCTGGTTCAATTCAGGCTTGTCGCCTCGCTCGGGCAGGTGGTGCGAGATGATACGGCCGAGATTGGCGTCGACGACCATGATGGCGCCGCAGCACGGACAGGTCAGTTCCAGTTCGCTCGTCAACTTCGCCATGAAGGTATTCTAGTGCGGCATGGGCGAAGGACACTGGCGTACGCTGCGGGTGGCCACCTACAACGTACACCGCTGCCGTGGCCTCGACGGGCGCACCAGCCCGCAGCGCATCGCGGAGGTCATCCGCAGCGTCGAGCCGGACGTCATCGCGCTGCAGGAAGTGATTGGCGCCGGGCCAACCTCCGGTGGTCACGCGGAGGAAATCGGCGCCGCGCTCGGCATGGGCTGGGTGATGGCATCAGCCCGTCACCTGCGCGGATGCCTCTTCGGCAACGTCGTGCTCAGCCGCCTGCCGATCCGTCATCACACCCAATACGATCTGTCGTGGAAGACCTGTGAGCCGCGCAATTGCCAGCGCGTGGACATTGCGCTCGACAACGACACGCTGCATCTCTACAACGTTCACCTGGGCACCGCCTTCCTCGAGCGACGCCATCAGGCAGGCCGCCTGAGCACCATCGTCCACGATCGGCGGATCGAACCGCCCAAGATCGTCCTCGGCGATTTCAACGAGTGGATGAAGGGACTGGCCACCACGATGCTCAGCGAACGGCTGCAGAGCATCGATCTGCGGACACACCTGCGGCGACGGCGGACGTATCCCGGCGTCTTCCCGGTCTTACATCTCGATCACATCTACTACGACGGACAGGTGGAGGTGGTGAAGCTGGAGTTGCCGCGGACGCGGCTGGCGCTGATGGCGTCGGACCACCTGCCGCTGGTGGCCGAGCTGAAGATCAGGTTCGACTAACCTTCCTCTTCGTATTCTTCCTCTTCCACCGGCACGAAACGCGTCGGCGGACGAATCGCCTCTCGGAAATCGTACATCGGCAGATCGCGCACGTGGAGGGAAATCGCGCAGGTCACGCCCTTCTCGCTGACCACGCCGGTCACCGGACTTCCCTCGGTGCCTTCGCGGAATGTCAGCGTGCACCCGCAAGCGAGTCGCGCGTGCGTGAAGCCCTTCAACATGATGTCGGCATCATACTACAGGTCATTCTACGCGCCGGCGCTGCCGGCGTGCGCGTCGATCAGCGGTTTGACTTCGCTCTCGAACTGCTCGCCCGTCGCCATGCCCGAGTGTTTCTTCGTGACGATGCCGTCACGGCCGATGATGAACGTCGAGGGCAGGCCGACGATCGGGCCGAACGCGTTGAGTACGTCTGTGCGTCCCGCGCCGAGCAGCAAGGGATAGTTGATTTTGTATTCGGCGGCGTAGGGCTGCATCTTGTCCGGCGTGTCATCGACCGACACGCCGAGAATGACGAGATCGTCGCGGTACTGCGCCTGCAGTTTCACCAGATCGGGAATCTCCGCCTGGCAGGGTCCGCACCAGGTCGCCCAGAAGTTGAGCAGCACCACCTTCCCCTTGAATGCGGACAACTGGACGTCGACACCGTTCATGTCCTTCATCGTGAACCCGAGCGGAGCCTGCTTCCCGACCAGGGTGTCAATACTGGTCGGCTCCGTCGCCGCCTGAGCCTCACCCGCACCATCGGCGGCAGGCGGCGGCGCGGTCGGATCGTATTCCTGTGGTCCGGGGATGAACATCAGCAGCAGCAGCGCCACAAGCACGGCCAGCATGGCCAGCCACGCGTTCCGGCGCCCGGGGCGAACATGCAGCGCCGGCGGCACGTCCGGCGATGGCGGCTGGGGCTGCGGTGTCGACGGGATCTCGGACTGTTCCATCGCGTCTGTCTCCGGTCTCATCTTACCGCCATCAGGCCTGGTCAACGGGATCGTAACGCCCGCCGCCTGGCGCGTTCCGCGATGGCCGCGCATCGCGTGCGGAGGCCCGGGGGCAGCGGTTCGGTCGGCAGGTGGGCTGCGCGCTCTCGCAGAACCGTCTTGCCCCCTTCCTCTTTGGCCGCCGACTGACGACACGGCGGACACGCGTCCAGGTGCCGGGCAACCTCGGCCCGCTCCTCGGCGGGGAGCGCCTCATCCAGAAACGGCGTGAGCCGGCTGACCGCCTGTCGACACTTCTCCTTCATGCGGACCCTACCTCTGATACTCGAGACGCGTGATGCGCCACCCCCGTTGCAGAATCCATCCCCCCGCTGAGCGCGTCGAAGAGAAGCCGCCGCCCACGCGAGATCCTGGACATGACCGTGCCCATCGGCACACCGAGCATCTCGGCAATTTCCGCATAGGCGAACTCCTCGACATCACGCAGCCACACAGCTTCGCGGTAGGCAGCCGGCAGGGCGTCAAGGGCGGCCTGCAGGTCGGCATCGAGGGTCTCGCGCAACAGAATCCGTTCCGGCGTGTCGAGTTCCTCCGGCCCCCCGGGCTGCGACGCCGCGGCCTCCACAACCTCGCTGTCCACATCCACGGTGTCCCGCGCCGTGTCCCGCCTCCGGTTCCGCCATGTGTTGTGGAGAATCGTGTAGAGCCAGGCCTTCAGGTTGGTGCCGGGGACGAAGCGTTCCGAGAACCGGAAGGCCTTCACGTAGGTGTCCTGGACGAGATCTTCAGCGTCCGCCCGATGACGAGTCAGGCGGAGTGCCGTTGCGTACAGGGGCTCGAGCAGCGTCAGCGCCTCGTCAGCAAAGGCATCCGCTCCGGTTGTGACGGGCCCGGATGGTCCGCGTGGAAGACGGCGAATCATTCGACACTTTCCCGGGCGGTCACACGGTCGGGGGACACGCCAGACGGGGACAGCGTCAGTATACGTGGACGCACGACGCCCAGGCCGCACACGAATTCCCGGTGGAAGTCAGCCCTGTCCATCGGTACGCCCTTTGCTCACGTCGGGGGCGAAACGTTTGCGGCAGTTCGACACAAGGCAGTAAGATCGCGCGGCGGGTGACCGACCTGACCCGCGAGGAGAACTCACATGAGCAACCGCACCAGGTGCGGAGCACTGCTCCCTGCGGCGATCGCACTGGCGGTGACCTTCCTGTTTGCGCCGCCGGTCGCGTCGGCTCAAACACCCTACATCCCGTATTTCGGGAAAAACCAGATCCGCTACGACAACTTCCGGTGGAGCACCTACACCACCGAGCATTTCGAAATTTATTACTACCCCGAGATTGAACAGCATCTGGAGCGGGTGGCCGGCTACGCGGAAAGCGCGTACCAGCACGTCAGCTCAGAGCTGAAGCACGATCTTGCGTTCAAGATCCCGCTGATTCTGTTCAAAACGAGCAGCGAGTTCCAGGAGCAGAACGTGGTCCCCGGCGCGGCGCAGGAAGGGGTCGGCGCCTTTGCGGAGCCGTCCCGCAACCGCATGGTCATGCCGATGGACGAGCCGCCGGACCTGCTCTACCGCCTCATCGTGCACGAGCTGACGCACATCTTCGAGTTCGACATCATCCCGACCTCTCTCATCCGGCGCAGTGTCCCCCTCTGGGTCAACGAGGGGTTGTCGGATTACATGACCGGCATCTGGCGCCCGATCGATCTGATGACGGTGCGAGACGCCGCGGTCGCCGACATCGTTCCGAAGATGACGAAACTCGAGGGTTACGGCGAGTTCTCCAATCCTCGCCTCATCTACAACCTCGGGCACTCGGTGTTTGAGTTCATCGAAGCCCGATGGGGCAAGGAAGGGCTCAGACAGTACCTCTTTGCGCTGCGCAAGGCCGTCATCGGCGGCGGCGAGGATGCCTATCAGGAAGCGTTCAAGCTCTCACCGGAAGAGTTCGATCAGCAGTTCGACAAGTACCTGAAGGATCGCTTCAAGCCGTTCCGCGACAGGGAGCGCCCGGCGGACTACGGGCGGAACCTCGCACCGAACCCCGAGAACTCGCGCTTCTCCAATGCGTTCTCTGTTGAACCTTCTCCCTCTGGAGACCTGATTGTGGTGGCCACGGGCAACAGGCGCGATCGCGAACTGGACCTTCTGCTGATCTCCGCCAAGGATGGCTCCATCATCCGCAACCTGACGAACGGCTTCGATCAGGACAAGGGTTTCGAATACATCATTCAACCCGGCATGCGCTTCAACACCGTGCCGTGGATGTCGTGGTCGCCGACCGGCGATCGCCTCGCCTACTTCGCACGGCGTGAAAAGTCGCGGTCGCTGATCCTCCAGAACGTGCTGAACGGCAAGGTGGAACAGCGCATCGACATGCATTCGGTCGACGATCCGGAAAGCCCGGACATCTCGCCGGACGGCCGTACGGTGGTATTCGCGGCACAGCAGGGCGGCGTCGGCGATCTCTTCACGCTCGATCTCCAGAGCGGCGAGGTCACCAACATCACCAAGGACGCCTTCGCGGATTCCGGCCCGACCTGGACGCCGGACGGCCGATCCGTCGTCTACATTGCTCGCGTCAGCGGCAGCGAGAAACTGTTCCGCCTCGATATCGCCAGCGGTCAGAAGACGCAGTTGACGTTCGGCACGCACGACGATGCGACGGCGCAGTTCCTCGACGCTGACACCTTGCTGTTTGCGTCCACGGCCACGGACCCCGCCAAGCCCATGGCTGCGGAGGTGGCCCGCAACGGCAATATCTACAACATCTGGACGCTGAATCTGAAGACCGGCGCCTTGAAGCAGTTCACCGATGCGCTCGGCGGCAACACGTCGACAGTGCTGCTCCGCAACGGCGACGCGGCGCCGCGTATCGGCTTCATCAGCTACTACAAGAACGAGTACGAGCTGCACATCCTCGAGCAGCGCGATCCCATTGTCACCGCTGCGTCGGCTGACTTTGGTGCGCCCGGTCCGATCATCGACTTCCAGGCACCGCTGGCGCACACCCTGGTCGCTGCGAACAAGAAGCGGAAGGGGACGTTCGATAAGATGTTCCTCGACGGCCGCCCGCCGATCAACCTGGGCGTGACCAGCGGCGGCGACGTCTTCGGCGGCTCGGCTGTCTCGTTCAGCGACGTCCTCGGCGACAAGAACTTCAGCTTCTATGCGGCGTCGATCCAGCAGTACCGCACGATGTCGTTCTCCTTCGTCAATACAGCTCGCCGCTTTACGTACGCCGCCCAGGCGTTCTCACAGACGCAGTTCTTCTACGGTCAGCTGGAAGGCGTCTTCTACGACCCCTCACTCGCGGCCCTGGTCGGCCGCGACCTGGCCGTTGCCACGCGCAGCCTCAAGGGCGGCAACGTGTTCGGCATCTGGCCTCTCGACCGCTACCGGCGCGTGGAAGTCTCGGGCGGCGTGGTGCGTTACAGCGAACAGTTCAATGACCCGGCGCTCCAGGCGGAATCGCAGGCCTACCAGAAGGCGACCTTTGGCCGCACGCTTCTCCAGACCGGCACCTCGGTTCCGCTGGGCCTGACCTACGTGCAGGAAACGACCGTGTTCCGTGAGTTCGGACCGCTGGCGGGCAACACCATGCGGTTCTCGTACGAAGCATCCCCGAAGTTCAGCAATTCGCTGTCCCGCCAGACGACGGACCTCGACGCCCGCTACTACCAGCGTCTCGGCGGATCGGGGCTGCTCGCACTGCGGGCGAAGGGCTTCAAGAGCTGGGGGCAGTCGCCGGACTTCATGTACTTCGGCGGCAACTCTGAGATGCGCGGTTACGAGTACCTGCAGTTCCTTGGCTCGAAGGCCGCATTCCTGAACGCGGAACTGCGGTTCCCGTTCATCGAGGCCCTGGCCACACCGATCGGCATCTTCGGGGGCATCAGAGGCGTCTTCTTCGCCAACATGGGCGGCGGCAGCTTCGAGGGCCAGCCCTTTACCTGGTGGTCGAACAAGACACAGAAGTTCACGCCGACGATCGGCGCGACTCAGAACAACTTCACAGGGACCATCGCGCCCGTGCTTGGGGCGCCCAGAACGATCACCGGGTTCCGTCTCGTGGACGCGCGTGCCTCATACGGCGCCGGCGTGGAAACCTTTGCCCTGGGCTTCCCGATTCACCTCGACTGGGCCTGGCGAACGTTGTTCAACAAGGACTGGGAGGATGCGGCCTTTGCGCTGCCCTGCAACACCAACTCGGGCATCACCACGAACTGCGGCGGCAGTTCGACGTTCCGCAAGCCGCGCTTCTCCGTCTGGATCGGGTATGACTTCTAGAACTTCTCCATCCTCAACTCACTCCGCGCCATGTCCATCGACACCCGGTAGCTCGACAGGAATTTGTGTCCGACAATGCCGCCCACCTGGAATCCGAGCAGGACACTCGGCGCCCGCAGATTCAGCACCACCATGGGCACGTTCCGATACTCAATCTGATCGAAGTTGAGGCTCACCCCGGGCAGGAGAAACGCATCGCGATCCCACCCGGAGGTGCCGTACACCTTCAGCGGAATGCGCCGATAACTCGACTTCTCGAGCATCCCCGCGGTGTCTGTGCTGATCGACATCACCTCGCCGCCGGTATCAACGACGAAGTACGCCGGGTGATTCGTGTTCACGACGCCACGTACCATCGGCAGGCGATGCACGCGCATCGGCAGCGCGATCTCGGACCCTGATTTCGGCAGATCGCGCCCGATGATGAGGAGCCTGTTCTGGTAGTCGATCTTCATCGACATGCCGAAGGTCAGCGGCGAGAAGCTTTCCCCCTCCCGCTTCGGAATACCACGCAGCGCCGGATTCTTGATGAGCACCGGCACATTCCGCACTTCCAGCGTGCCGAAGTTCAGCCTGTCCAGACGCGCCAGTTGCAGCCCGCGCAGCCCGACCTCGCCGACGCCCGCACTGAGGGTATAGGTGATGGGCTGCACGCCGGTTCGCTGTGCCGTCTCGCGGGAAATGACCGTCTCCTCGGAGCCCGTGTCGAGCGTGAAATCCATGGGCCGACCGCCGTTGACGCTCCCCTTGATGACAATCTTGTCCTTAACCAGCCTGAACGGCACGGTGTGCAGCGTATGCGCGTCCTCATCGTCGATCTCAGACGGCGTCTTGCCTTCAAACGCTTCCAGGAACCGCACCTGCGTCCGGGACCAGGCGGCCTTGTCGCTCCGGTCCTTGTTGGGCAGCAGGTTGATGTAGTTGGTGAAGGCGTTCGCGGCCTCGTCGTAGCGGTTCAGCTGTTCGTAGATCTCGCCGAGCCCGGCATGGATGTCGCCGTCGCGGGGCGCCGCAGCCGACGCCAGCAGCGCTTCATCAAGTGCCTCGCTGAGCCGGCTCCGCGTGGCCAGCGATCGTGCCAGGCCAAACCGCGCCCGCGACAACCCTGGTGCCAGCGCCAGCGCGTCGCGATAGGCTCGGTCCGATTCATCGAAGAGGCCGGAGGACCAGAGGGCATCGGCATGCAGCGAGATCGCCTCAGGATCAGTCGGGAAATCCGCGCGGAGATGCTCGGCGTCCTGCAGCGCCATCCAGAATTCCGCCACCCGAAGCTCGGTGCGGATCTTCCCTTTCCGTGCGCGCTGCGCGAGCGCAGGATCGTCCGATTGTGAAGCCTTGGCGTAGGCGTCGAGCGCTTCCTGGTAGCGGGTTTCGTCAAACAGCAGGGTCGCAAGCTGAAACTGCAGCTCGGCATCCCCCTTGGCGATCTCGGCACGCATCACCAGCGTGCAGGCCGCGACGATCGCGGCGACGGTCAGCGCACGACGAAACGTCTTCGACATCGGATGTGTCCTGTCTACTTCTGGAAATACTCGGCGTTGACGGGGATGAAGCTCTTCCACTTCTCCGGCGTTTCGTCCAGGGCGAAGATCGCTTCCACCGGGCACGCGGGCACGCAGGCGCCGCAATCGATGCATTCGTCAGGGTGGATGTAGAGCATCTCCGCCGTGTCGAATCCGGGTTCGTCCTTTCGCGGGTGAATGCAGTCCACAGGACAGACATCCACACACGCACTGTCTTTCGTGCCGATGCACGGCTCGCAGATGATATACGCCACTACGTCTCCTGAGCGACCTGCTCCCCACGGCGCCGA